>JAUXFS010000129.1 GCA_030622775.1 Rhodospirillales bacterium
AACGGGCCGGGTATCAGTCCGGGGCCACTGCCGCGGGCGGCGGCGGAAAAGCCCGCACTCTTCCCCAAGCGTCGAGCGTACGGCCGCCGACCTCCAGCGCCATCGACATGAGCGCGCTGCGTCAACGGGCCGGTCGCCAAAGCCACTATTGATAGCCTGACTCGAGAAAAAGGGCCGGGAGCCGATACCATGAACGGGTTCACCATATACCAACGTGCATTGATATTGCGCCGCCTCGCCATCGGGTTCGCTGTGGTCCTGGCCGTGCTCTATGCCGGCGCGGCCGGTCTCACCCTGTCGCCGAGCCTCGAAGCCCCGGCGGTCGCGCAAACCGAGGGCGCCGTTCCCGGGAGCAGCCTTGGCAACACCAACGACGCCGAGTTTTGGCGGCAGGTGCGTGGAGGCGCCACCGGAAGGGTTTCGATCCCCGACGACAAGGCGGCGTTCCTGGTTCAATCCGAGGGCGACAACTGGCGCGCGTGGCGCAACGGCCCGATCTTGGTGGTCGGCGCAATCACCTTCTGGGTGATGTTCTTCGTCGTCTACGGCTTCTACATGCTGCGCGGCACGATCAAGATCCGGATGGGCAAGGCGGGGCGCAAAATCCTCCGTTTCACTACCCTCGAACGGTTCGCCCACTGGCTGACGGCGGGCTCGTTCATCATCCTCGCGATCACCGGCGTCAACATGCTGTATGGCCGGCTTGTCGTCAGGTTCTTCCAGCAACTGACGGTGGGGACAAAGCCCGGGACGATGCAAGGCAGCGAGACCTACGCGACGATCACCGAGTTCGGCAAGTACGTCCACAACTACGTGGCGTTCGCGTTCATGGCCGGCCTGCTGCTGATCTTCGTGCTGTGGGTGCGCGACAACGTCTGGGACAAATACGATTGGGGGTGGATCAAGAAAGGCGGCGGCCTGCTGTTCGCCACCGAGCACCCCCCCGCCGACAAGTTCAACTTCGGCCAGAAGACGGTGTTCTGGGCGGTGATGATCGGCGGCGGCGTGCTGTCGTTCACCGGGCTCAATCTTCTGTTCCCGTTCGTCCTGTTCGATCTGCAGGCCCAGCAATGGATCCAGGCGATCCACGCCACCGTGTCGCAGATCCTGTGCATGATGATGGTCGCCCACATCTACATCGGCACCGTCGGCATGGAGGACGCGATCGACACCATGACCGACGGCTACGTCGACGAGAACTGGGCCAAGGAACACCACAGCGCCTGGCTGGAAAAACTCCGCCGCAAGGGCGAGCTCGAATACCAGCAGCCCCCCGCCGACCAGCCCCCCGCCCCGGAGCAAACCGCTCCGGCGGAGTAGGGTGTTCGGAGAGGCCAGGCAGGCGACATCACACGAGGTTGCAACGTGCGTACAAAGTATGACAATGTATGCATGTGAGTAACGTCGAGCGCATCACCGTCACCCTTACCATCGACATGGCCGACCACGTACGTTCCGCCGTCTCGGCCGGCGAGTACGCTTCGAACAGCGAGATCGTGCGCGAAGCGCTGCGCGACTGGCGGCACAACCGGGCGCTTCGCCGGCGCGAGTTGGACGAGTTGCGTGCAGATGTTCGTCGGGGCATTTCCGATGCCGAAGCCGGGCGCGTGCATGATTTCGATCCAGAAAGGATCATCGAGAAAGGTGGCCGCCGATTAGCCCGTCGCGCGTCCTCCGACTGACCCGACTTCGGCCTGGACCAAGCCGATTTGGAGCAGTAGGCCCGAAGCCTACTCCACCCGGACGTTCGGCGTCGAATATCGGTCGGCGCTGCTGAATTTCACGTTGTCCAGCACCACCCCGGCGGTGGCGGCGATGATGATGGTCGCGGCGAACGCCATCCACATGGCTTTCATGGCTCGACCCCATCGTCGTTGACACGGTTTTTCACAATCTCATCATATTGAACAAAAGGCGGCCTGATTCCTAGAGCGCGAAGTCACCCAAGCCACTTCCGACGATTGGAAGTAGCGGATCGCTGGGCTTCCCTAGCAGGGATCGACAATCCGATGAATCGCTCAAAGGCAACCGCGTTCGACAATAGCGATCGTGCTTCCTGGCTCGCATGACACACCACAGGCAACTCTGTTTCAGGTACCGACGTCACGACCGCTTTTCGCAGGTCCGGTTGTGGGACGGCTTTGTCTCCCTTCGAGAAAGACGGTCTCTGTCGGAGAAATACCTTGCGGCCTATTGATATTCCGTGAAAAGAATGTCACTATATTCCTCGAAGGGAATTCCACATGTGGGACGTGGAGGCGACCGATGCCTTTGAGGAATGGTGGGGCAAGCTCACCGAGCAGGAGCAGGACGATGTAACGGCCCTGGTCGAATTGCTGGAGGAGCGGGGGCCGAAGCTGCCCTTTCCGTATTCCTCGGGCATCGAGGGCTCTAAACTCTCCCACATGCGTGAATTGCGTATCCAGTCGCACGGTGAACCGATCCGCGTGTTTTACGCGTTCGATCCGCGCCGGGTTGCCGTACTACTGGTCGGCGAAATCAAGACCGGCAAGGAAAAGCGTTTTTACAAGAAGTATGTCCCGAGGGCGGACAAGCTCTACGAGCAACACATAAAGAGTTTGGAGGGTTGACCATGGCCAGGAAGTTTTCGGAACTGACAAAGGACTTTTCGCCCGAGCGCCGAGAGCGCGTCGAGGCAACCAAGGCGTTCTTGCGGGAAGATATGGAACTGGCCGAGTTGCGTCAGGCGCTTTCCCTCACCCAGGCCACCCTGGCCGAGGCGCTCGGCGTCAAGCAGGCCGAGATCTCCAAGATCGAAAACCGCGCGGACGTTTTCGTCAGCACCCTGCGCCGGTTCATTCAGGCCATGGGCGGCGATCTCGAAATCCGCGCCGTCTTTCCCGACCGAGCCGTGACGATCAAGAATTTCTCGTCTCTGGCGCACGACGAGGGCAAAGCGGAGCGCTGAGACACTACAGGCAATTCTGTTTCAGAGAACGCCGATCCGCGCCGTCGTCGTTCGGGTGCCAAGGGCCTACCCTCGGTTCTCATCGCTTCCCCCTGGAACAAAACATTGCGGCTCCACTTCCGAACTCTTGATCCCGATCCGCTCGACCACCTCGGATCGCTTTACCGAATCGGTAACGCGTCGTTCTCAATCCCGCGAAGGTTCGGTGCATTTCTCCGCCTCCGTGAGGATCTTCAGATAGTCGATCAGCTCGTTCAGCGCTTCCCGGTCGGGGATGCGTTGCAGCGGCATTTTGGTGCCGGGGAGGTAGGTCGCCGGGCCCTGCTCGAACAGTTCGCCGAGGGTTTGCTCGTTCCAGACGAACGAGGCGTCGCGAAGCGACGTGGAATAGGTGTAGCCGGGGACCGATCCGGCGCGGCGGCCGAACAGGCGGGCGAAATGCGGCCCGGAACGGCGCACCCCGTTGGCGTCGAGGGAATGGCAGTTGGCGCAGGCGCGATAGAGTTTGGCGCCGGGATGGGTGCTTTCCAGCCACGGCTTCGGCTCGGTGTCGCCTTCGCCGGGCAGGCCGATCCGTTCGCCGGTCTCCAGGTGCCAGACCCGGACCGACTCGTCGGAGCTCGCCGACATCGCGAAGCGTCCGTCCGGGGTGAACGCGACCGCCCACACCGGCCGGTCGTGGGCCTGGATGAACCGGACCGGCTGGCCGGTTTCGAGCGACCAGTGGATCACCCAGCCATCGCGGCCGCCGGAGAGGGCGAAATTTCCGTCGGGCGCGAACGCCACGCCGAAAACCGGGCCCTCGTGACTGCGCATGGTCCGCAACTCGGTCCGAGCGACCGGGTCCCACAGACGGACGGTCTCGTCGATGCCGGCCGACAGCAGGCGCGAGCCGTCGGGAGACACCGCCAGATCGGTGACCGCCATGTCGTGTCCCCGCAGGACGCCGATGCGGGTTCCCGTCGCCGTATCCCAGATCCGGATGGCGCCGTCCTTGTCGCCGCTGAACAGGATCTTGCCGTCGCCGCCGAAGGCGACCGCGTTGACCCCCGACGGGTGGTCCAGGCGATGGATCTCGTTTCCGCCGGCGATGTCCCACAGCCTGACCGACCGGTCCCAACTGGCCGAGGCGGCGACGTCGCCGGCGGGGGCTACGGCCACCGAGGCGACCTTCATCCGGTGTCCCACGAGACGGCGGAGCGAGGTTCGCGTCTCCAGATCCCAGACGATAATGGCGCCGTCGTCGCCGCCGGTCAGCGCCCGGTTCTCGCCGGGCACGAAGGCGACCGTATTGACCGGCCCATAGTGCCCGCTGAGTTCGCCCAGTTCCTTCTGAACGCCAAAATCCCACAGGCGCGCCGTGTAATCGAAGCTGGCGGTGATCACCCGCGATCCGTCGGGAGAGACGGCCACCGCCCTGACCATGCCGCCGTGCCCGGAGAAGTCGGCAACCGCCGCCCCCGCCCACAGAAGGACGGTGAGTGCCGAGGTGACCGAAAAGGATCGAACCATCCCGTGTTCTCCGTCGCGGGCCGTCCAACCGTCTCTATTGAGAGCTATTATCACCGGGCTGCCCGACGTTGTCCACAGCGCGACCGCGGAACGGCCGTTCCGGCGTCGCGAAACGCTACCGACTTACTTCGTTGAACGGCAGGAAATCAACCACGGTGCCCGGTTCGAGCCGGGAGAGATCCTCGGGAAGCTCGACGAGACCGTCGGCCTCGACCATCGACGACAGAATTCCGGCGCCTTCGCGCGGGAACTTGCTCGCCACCAGCCTCCCCTCGCCGTCGGCGGCGAGGCGGGCGCGTACCCATTCGCGGCGGCCCGCCTTCTTCTTATGAGCAAAACCGGCAAACACCCTGAAGATGTTCGGGGCGAGATCGGCGCAGCCGCCGAGACGCAGGATCATCGGCCGGGCGATCCGCATGAACGTGACCATCATCGCCACCGGGTTGCCGGGCAGGCCGACGAACGGCACGCCGCGGATCTGGCCGAGGCCGAGCGGCCGCCCCGGCTTGATCGCCAGCCGCCAGAAATGGAGACTGCCCAGCGTCTCCACCGCCGCCTTGACGTGATCCTCCTCGCCCACCGACATGCCGCCCGAGGTGACGATCAGGTCATGATCGGCGGCGGCGGCGGCCAGGGCATCGCCGATGACCTTCAGGCGATCCTCGAGAATGCCGAGATCGCTCACCGCGCACCCCAACCCCTCGAGCAGCGCCATCAGGCCGTAGCGGTTGGAATCGTAGATGCTGCCGGTGGGGGGCGCATCCCCGGGATCGTGAAGCTCGTCGCCGGTGGAGAACACCGCCACCCGCAGCGGCCGGTAAACGCGAAGCTCGGCACGGCCGACCGCGGCGGCGAGGCCGATGTCCTGGGGCCGCAGCCGCCGGCCGCGGCCGAGGATGGTCGCGCCGGTCCCGATGTCCTCGCCGGCCGGGCGACGGTTGGCGCCCCGTTTGAGGCCCGGCGCTATGCTCACCTTGTCGCCGTCAGCGGCGCAGTCCTCCTGCATGACCACGGTATCGCAGCCGTCGGGCATCGCCGCGCCGGTAAAGATGCGGATCGCCCCGCCGCGACCGGCCTCGCGGCCGAGGGCGTGGCCGGCGGCGGCGCGCCCCGTCACCGGTAGCCGCGTCTCGGCTTGTGCGTCGAGGTCGTCGAAATGAACCGCGTAGCCGTCGACGGCCGAATTGTCGGTGGGCGGTACGTCGCGGGTCGCGACCACGTCCTCGGCGAGAATACGGTCGCGCGCCCGCCGCAGGTCCACGGTCTCGATCCCGACCACCGGGGCGGTTCGCTCGGCCAGCAGGTCGAGCGCTTCCGCCGTCGTCATCAGCGGCCCGCCGAAGGCGAAGCAGTCGTCACTGAGCTGGGCCATCCAATCCGCTCCCCGAGGGTGCCAGCCTCAGGAACCCTCCTTTTTCGCATTGGGATGGAAAAGCTGCTGGCCGCCGATTTCGAACTGGGCGATGGAGCTCTGCCCCGCCGGAGAGACCAGCCAGTCGATGAAACGCTGGCCGTCCTCCGCCTTGACGTGCGGATGCCTCTCGCGGCTGACCAGAATGACGCCGTACTGGTTGAAAAGCCGGGCATCGCCCTCGACCAGGATCTCGAAGTCGCCCTTGTTGCGAAAGCTGATCCAGGTGGCGCGGTCGGCGAGGGTGTA
>JAUXFS010000286.1 GCA_030622775.1 Rhodospirillales bacterium
CCGCACAGGCGATGTTGGCGCATCGTCAAGCGGTTCCGACGCCCCGAGGATGCCGGAAACGCGACCCGGAGGGCGATCTTTCGAGGCCCCCGGACGTCGTCGGGGGCCGCTTGTGGTGCCCCGCATCACGGCGCGCCCCGCTCCCCGCCGGACATCTCGAAAGGTCGTCACAATGGGTCTATATCAATGCTCGTTGGTATAACGCTTGCCAAACCGGCGTTGCGCCGGATCCGTTCGTGAACCAAGGAACCAAGGAAGCGTGGACGATTGCCTCGCGCAGGGCGTGCACTTTGCCGCCGGGACGGACGCAGCGTCAATTGGCCTCCGCCCGTCTCGCAACCACTTCGTCGGCCAGCCGTCCGGTCAGTTCCTGAAGGTGGTCGAACGACCGCTGGAAGGTGCCCACCCCAAGGGTTGCCGATCGGAGTTCGATAATAAGGCCGTAGATCTCCGACTGGGGCAACAGCACCGATACCTCGTCCCAGCCTTTCCAGTCTACCTTGGGACCGAACCCCAGGATCTGACCGCGGCGACCGCTGACCAAGCGCTGAATCCGCGACGTGAATTCGCTCGGGATGGCGATCTTGACATTGAATATGGGCTCCAGCAGAACCGGCCTGCACTTGGGCATTCCCTCGCGCATCCCCAGTGCGGCGGCTTTTCTGAACGCCATGTCGGAGCTGTCGACGGAATGAAACTGCCCGTCGGTCAGGGTTACCGCGACATCCACCACCGGAAAACCCAGGGGTCCGCGTTTCAAGTACTCCTTGGTGCCGATTTCCACCGCGGGGATGTAATTCTTGGGGACCGCGCCGCCGGTGATGGAATCGGAAAACTCGAAGCCGGTGCCGCGCGGAAGGGGCTTGATGTCCAAGTGGACATCGCCGAACTCGCCATGGCCACCCGACTGTTTCTTGTGGCGAGCGTGCTGACTGACGGTGCCACGGATCGTCTCCTTGTAAGGCACCTGCGGCTGGCTCGATGCAATTTCCATGTTGTAGCGATTGCGGAGCCGGTCGAGAGCGATGATGAGTTGCATCTCGCCCTGGCCCCACAACAGCAGCTCGCCGGTATCGGCCTCGTGGCCGAACGACATCGAGGAGTCCTCGTCGACCAACCGCCCCAGCGCCCCGGTCAGCTTGACCTCGTCGGCTCTCTGCTGGGCATGAACGGCGAGAGCGAAGAGGGGCTTCAAAGGTTGCGGCCAGTCTCCGGCATCGACCTTGCCGGAGGGCGAAAGCAGGGTTCCGGTCGCCGCTTCGTCGAGGCGGCCGAGCGCCACGACCTCACCGGCAACGGCCTTGGGTTGCTTCTCCAGCTTCTGGCCGACCACACGGTTGACCCCGCTGACCCGTTCATCGTTGAGCGTCGTCCCGTCGGCGATTTCGCCGCCCCACACCCGCACGAAGGACAGCTTGCCGGTGTGGGCGGCATGCAGGGACTTGAACACCCGGGCGCAAGGACCGACGCTCGCCTCGATCCCCAGTCGCTCGGCGGTAACCTTCGGCTCGGGCGCTTCGTGGCGAAGCGCCTTCAGCAAGCGGTTGATCCCGTGCATGCCCTCGGCCGAACCGAAAAATACCGGCACGATGAGATCTTCCTGTAGATCGCGGGTCAAGCCGGCGTAAATCTCGTCGGTGGGGGGCACCACGTCCTCGAGCAACTTCTCCAACAGCCCATTGTCGAAGTCGGCCAGCGCCTCCAACATCTCGGTGCGCGCTTCTTTCTCCCTGTCGGCCGCCGACTCCGGCAACGAGATCAGTTCCGAGCGCTTCCCGGAGTCCCAGCGAAACGCCCGTTCGCTGACCAGGTCGACGAAACCGGTGATCTGCTCGCCGTCGCGCAGCGGCAGCTCGCGAAGCACCAGCGGCCGCTCGGACAACTCCTGCAATGCCTCCAGGGTTTCGCGAACCCCGGCGCTGGCGTTGTCCATCTTGTTGATGAACAACAGATGGGGGATGTTGTGTTGGTCGAGAAATCTCAGCACCGGCGCCACGATCAAGGCCTTATGGGGTTCGGGTTCGCAGACCACCACCGCCGCGTCGACCACCATCAACACATTATAGGATTCCTGGATCAGTTCGACGAAGCCCGGGCAGTCGATGAACGTCCAGGTCTCGCCCAGATACTCGGTCGTCGCCACGTTCAGTTCGGTGCTCATCTGCCGGGCGCGGGCCTCCGGCGTGCTGTCGCCGACGGTATTCCCTTCCTTGATGGTACCCCTGCGATTCACCGCGCCGGTATGGACGAGGATGCTCTCCAGCAACGAGGTCTTCCCGCTGAGATACGGTCCCACCAGGGCCGCGCAACGGGGGGCGGATGGCTGTTTCATGTTCAAGGGCGTTCTCCCGGGGATTGGTTGTTCTGGAAGCGGCACGACATGCGTGCGCGTCGCACACCTTGCAACGAACCTACCGTCCCCGGTGCGCGAATCAAGGAAAAAGGCCGGGAAAACCGCTCGCCCGGCCGGTGCCCCCTACGTCAACGCCACACACGCCCGCTGAATGCGCCCGCAGGCTTCCTCGAGCAGCGCCGTCGACGTCGCATAGGAAACCCGGAAGCACGGCGACAGCCCGAAAGCCGAACCCTGGACCGCCGCCACCCCCTCCGCTTCCAGCAAATAGGTGACAAAGTCGTCGTCGCTCTCGATCGTCTTGCCGTCGGGGGTGCTCTTGCCGATGACACCGGCGCACGTCGGGTAGACGTAGAACGCCCCCTCCGGCGTGTGGCAGACCAGTCCCGGCGCCTGATTGAGCATCGCCACGACGAGGTCGCGACGCTCCCGGAACAGCGCGTTGTTGGCGGCGATGAAGTCCTGTGGGCCGTTGAGCGCCGCCACCGCGGCGGCCTGCGAGATCGAGCAGGTGTGAGTGGTGCTCTGCGACTGCAGCTTGTTCATCGCCTTGACCAGCTCGACCGCGCCGGCGGCGTAGCCGACCCGCCAGCCGGTCATCGCATAGGCCTTGGAGCAGCCATTCAGGGTCAGCGTCCGCTCGTAGAGCCCGGGCTCCACCTGCGCCGGGGTGACGAATTCGAAGCCGTCGTAGACGATGTGCTCGTACATGTCGTCGGTCATCACCCAGACATGGGGATGACGCACCAGCACGTCGGTGAGCGCGCGCATTTCGGCGAGGTTGTAGGCGGCGCCGGTCGGGTTGCCGGGCGAGTTGAGGATCAGCCACTTGGTCTTCGGCGTGATCGCCCGTTCCAGATCCTCGGCGCCCATCTTGAAGCCGGTCTCCGCGCCGCAGGACACGATCACCGGCTTGCCCTGGGCGAGCAACACGATGTCCGGATACGACACCCAGTAGGGTGCCGGAATGATCACCTCGTCGCCGGGATCGATGGTCGCCATCAGCGCGTTGTAGATGCTCTGCTTGCCGCCGCAGCCGACCGTCACCTGTTCGGGCGTGTACTCGAGCTCGTTGTCCCGCTTGAACTTGGCGCAGATCGCCTGGCGCAGCGCCAGCGTGCCGGCGACCGCGGTATACTTGGTCTCGCCGCGATCGATGGCGGCCTTCGCCGCTTCCTTGATATGGTCGGGGGTATCGAAGTCCGGCTCGCCGGCGCCGAGGCCGATGACGTCGCGGCCGGCGGCCTTCAGCTCCGCCGCCTTCTGGGTAACGGCGATGGTCGGCGACGGCTTGATCCGGCCGACACGTTCGGAAATGAAGGACATCGTACAACCCCTGCGTTCCTGATGATGCTGACGGCGGCAACTCTAGGTGCTCCACGCCCCGCGGGCAACCGGCAAAACCCCGCTCGACCACCCCTGGCGATCCTTCCCATACGCTCTTATAACTAGACCATGGTTGCCGTCGCCAATCCGGTCATCTTCATCCCCGAGAAGCGGCCGCCGGTCGAGGGCGGCCGCCGGTTCGAGATCGTCTCCGAATACCAGCCCGCCGGCGATCAGCCGCAGGCCATCGCCCAACTCACCGAGGGCCTGGTCCACGGCGAGCGCGACCAAGTGCTGCTCGGGGTCACCGGCTCGGGCAAGACCTTCACCGCCGCCAAGGGCATCGAGGCGGTTCAGCGCCCGGCCCTGGTCCTCGCCCCCAACAAGACCCTCGCCGCCCAGCTCTACGGCGA
>JAUXFS010000009.1 GCA_030622775.1 Rhodospirillales bacterium
CGGCAAGGACCCCAGCAAGGTCGACCGGTCGGCGGCCTATGCCGCTCGCTATCTCGCCAAGAACGTGGTCGCCGCCGAAATCGCCGAACGGTGTACGATCCAGCTTGCCTACGCGATCGGGGTGTCGCGGCCGCTTTCGGTCTACGTGGATACCCACGGAACCGGTGAGGTCGACGAGGACCGGCTGTCGACGGTGTTGCAGGAGATGATGAATCTCTCGCCGCGCGGAATTCGCGAGCGTTTGGAGTTGAACAGGCCGATCTACGAGCGCACCGCGGCCTACGGGCACTTCGGCCGCCCGCCCGAACCCGACGGGGGATTTTCCTGGGAGAAAACCGACATGGTCGACGACCTGCGGTTCGCTTTCGGGGCGCGGTGAGCGCAGCCGACGGTCCGTCGCGCCCGGACGTTCCGCCGCGGTTCCATGGCCGGCGGCGCGGGCGGAGGCTGCGCGCCGGGCGCGGCGCCCTGTTGACAACACTGTTGCCTCGGCTACGCATCGTTTTGCCGCCCGAGGGCTCGACCTTCGATCCCCACGCACTGTTCGGCGACACCGTCGGCGATGTCTGGCTCGAGGTCGGTTTCGGCGCCGGCGAGCATCTGGCGGCCCAGGCGGCCGCGCACCCGGACGTCGGGTTCATCGGTTGCGAGCCCTACGTCAACGGCGTCGCGTCGTTGCTGGCGCAAGTCAAGGAGCGGGAACTCGCCAACGTCCGCGTCTTCGACGACGACGCGCGCCGGTTGCTGGCCGCGTTGCCCGACGCCAGTATCGGCCGGGTGTTCGTCCTGTTTTCCGATCCGTGGCCGAAGAAGCGGCACAACGACCGGCGTTTCATCGGTCCGGCGACGCGGACGGCCCTGGCCCGGGTCCTGAACGACGGCGGCGAATTGTGCTTTGCCAGCGACCAGATGGAGTACGTGCGTTGGACCTTGGAGCATCTCACCGCGGAACCGTCGTTCGCGTGGAGCGCGCGGGAAGCCGCGGACTGGCGCCATCGGCCCGCCGATTGGTTCGAGACTCGCTACGAGGCCAAGGCGCTGACCCGCGGCGCGCCCTGCAGCTATCTTCGTTTCCGCCGTCGGCCGCGGCGGGAAACCGCGAAAAACCCTTGTGCCATTGGGGGCAGCGACTATATACGGGGGTAGTACAGGCGCTCGGGTCGGTACCGATCCGGACTCGTTTGGCTCCACGCATGACGGGGTTTGATGAGGTGGGCCAAAGGCCCGCCTTTTTCGTTAAGGGGGTGCCGGGAGCCCGGGCCGCCCCGAGGGATGCCGGGAAAGGGTTGTTGATATGGACCTGGCCGGCCGTGTCGAAGCGCTGATCGGCCCGACGGCGGAAGCCATGGGCTATTCGCTGGTCAGGGTGCAGGTCTTGGGCCGAAGCCGGCCCCGGCTTCAGATCATGGCCGAGCGGACGGACGGAGAGTCGATGGTGGTCGACGATTGCGCTGCGCTCAGTCGGGCCGTATCCGCGGTGCTCGATGTCGAGGATCCCATTGCGGGGGCGTATACGCTCGAAGTGAGCTCCCCCGGGATCGACCGTCCGCTGGTGCGCTTGGCCGACTTCGACCGGTTCGCCGGTTTCGAGGCCAAGGTCGAAATGGACTTGGCCGTCGACGGCCGGCGGCGGTACCAGGGCCGGTTGCTCGGCGCCGAGGGCGATGCGGTGCGAATGCGTTTGGAGGACACCGAGGTGTTGCTGCCGTACGCGGACATCCGGCGGGCGAAGCTCGTGTTGACTGAGGATCTGCTCGCGAAAGCCGGGCATGGAGTGGGAACGGAGACGGACGATCGATGAGCCAGATGACGATGGAAACCGATGCCGTTCACGCGCGTCCCGAATTGCTTCAGGTGGCGGACACCGTCGCCCGAGACAAGGGGATCGACCGCGAGGAAGTGCTCGAGGCGATGGAGCAGGCGATCCAGAAGGCCGGACGGTCCAGGTACGGCCAGGAGCACGATATTCGGGTCAGGATCGACCGCATCAGCGGTGAAATTTCGCTCGCCCGCTACCTCGAGGTCGTCGAGGAGGTGGAAAACGAAGCCACCCAGTTGACGGTGCCGGCGGCGCAGCGGCGCAAGGCCGGTGCGCAGATCGGCGATGAGCTGGTCGATCCCCTGCCGCCGATCGATTTCGGCCGTATCGCCGCGCAGACCGCGAAACAGGTGATCGTGCACAAGGTTCGCGAAGCCGAGCGCAAACGCCAGTACGACGAGTTCAAGGACCGCGTCGGCGAAGTGGTCAACGGCTTGGTCAAACGCGTCGAGTTCGGCAACGTCGTCGTCGATCTCAACCGTGCCGAGGCGTTGCTGCGCCGCGAAGAGACCATTCCGCGCGAACACTTCAACACCGGCGATCGGGTGCGCGCCTACATCGTCGACGTGCGCGAAGAGCCTCGCGGGCCGCAAGTGTTCCTTTCGCGCACCCACTCGCAGTTCATGGTCAAGTTGTTCGCCCAGGAGGTGCCGGAGATCTACGAAGGCATCATCGAAATCCGGGCGGTCGCCCGCGACCCCGGCTCGCGCGCCAAGATCGCCGTGTTTTCCAACGATTCCAGCATTGATCCGGTCGGCCCCTGCATCGGCATGCGCGGCTCGCGCGTGCAGGCGGTGGTCGGCGAGTTGCAGGGCGAGAAGATCGACATCATCCAGTGGTCGGGGGATCCCGCCACCTTTATCGTCAATGGTCTGGCGCCCGCCGAGGTCGCCAAGGTGGTGCTCGACGAAGAGGCCAACCGCATCGAGGTGGTCGTGCCCGATGAACAGCTTAGTCTTGCGATCGGCCGTCGCGGACAGAACGTCCGACTCGCCTCGCAACTGACCGGGTGGGACATCGACATCCTCACCGAGGAGGAGGAAAGCCAGCGCCGCACGGAGGAATTCCGCGTCCGCTCGCAGACCTTTATCGACGCCCTCAATATCGACGACGTGATCGCCCACTTGCTGGTAACCGAGGGTTTTTCGTCGATCGAGGACGTGGCCTTCGTCCCGGTGGAGGATCTGATCGACATCGAAGGTTTCGAAGAGGACGTCGCCCAGGAGTTGCGCGGCCGTGCTCGCGCCTACCTCGCCGTTCGCGACGAGGAAGACAACCGCAAGCGCGTCGAACTCGGGGTTACCGACGAATTGGCCGCGGTCGACGGCCTCAAGCCGTCGATGCTGGTGGCCCTCGGGGAACAGGGCGTGAAGACACTCGACGACCTTGCCGACCTCGCCGGCGACGAACTGATGGAAATGGCACCCGAAGGCGCGCTGAAGCTGGAACGCGCCAACGAAATCATCATGGCGGCGCGGGCGCATTGGTTCGCCGACGAGCGGGGCGCGGGCGATGAAGCCGGCGACGCGACCGACGCGGCGGGCGAAGCCGGTGAAGCCCCGGCGGGGCCGCGGGAGGGATGATCCGTCATGGCGCGGCGGCAGAGGCTGCCGACCGAGGGCGGCGACGGCGCATGCCGGCGGCGATGCATCGTCAGCGGCGCCGTCAAGGGTAAGGACGAGTTGTTGCGGTTCGTGATCGGACCGGAAGGGCAGGTGGTCCCGGATATCGAGGGCCGGCTTCCCGGAAGAGGTTTTTGGTTGAGCGCGAGACGGGATATGTTAGAGAAGGCATGCGCAAGGAACCTGTTCGCAAAGGCGGCTCGTACGGAAGTGGTTGTCGGCGCCGACCTCGTTGATCAGGTCGAGCGCTTGCTGACCCGTCGTTGCCTCGATCTGATCGGGCTGGCCAGACGCGCCGGCCAGGCCGTGTCCGGGCACGACAAGGCGCGGGAATGGCTTAAGGTCGGGCGCTGTGGCGTGCTCCTGGCCGCCGCCGACGGCGCCCCGGGGGGGCGGGCGAAAATGCGCGCGTTCGCGACGGGGAGGCCGGTCGTGGAGGTGTTCAGCGGCACCGAACTGGGCTCCGCCGTCGGTCGCGAGCGAGCGGTTCACATGGTCGTCGCGCCGGGTAAGTTGGCTGTCGGCCTCGTTCGAGAAGCCGCTCGATTGGGCGGATTCAGGGCTGCGCCCAGCGGGAATGCCTGCGCCGAAGAGAAATGAGACGGACCCTTGGTCGACAAGATTGATATGAACGAGATCAAAGAAAGCGAAAACAAGCAGCAGGAGGGCCTCAAACGGCCCGGGAAGCTGGAGCTGAAGAAGACCGTGGAAACCGGTCAGGTTCGCCAGAGCTTCGCTCACGGACGGTCGAAGATGGTGACCGTCGAGGTGCGCAAGAAGCGCACCTATGCTCCCGACGACCGCGGGCGGATGGCCGAAATCAGGCGCGAGCCGGAGCACGGGGTCGAATTTCTCGCCGAACCCGCCGCGCTCTCGGCGCAAGCCGACGGCCTTCCACGGGAAGGCGCCGCCATTGGCCTCACCAACCAGGAGAAGGCCGCTCGGGTACGCGCACTTCAGGACGCCAAGAAGGTGGAGGAAGAGCGCCAGCTTCTGCCTCCGGAATTGGAGGCCGAGCCCGAGTTCCCATCGGCCGAAGAGCCGGTCGAGGATGGGGCGGCCGCGCAGGAAGCCGAACAAGCGACCGAGCAAGGTGGCCCGGAACCGGCCGGCGACGGTCACGCCGCCGCCGAGCCGGCGGAGGCCGCCGCGGCCAAGCCGAAGGTGGTGAAATCCGCGGACGAAGAGGCCAAGAAAGGCGGCCGCTTCAAGCGTCCGGTGCGGCCCGAAGTGCGCCGCCCGGCCGGACCGGGACGTCGCAGCGAACCGGCGCGCCGCGCGGGAAGGCTGTCGCTGGTCGATGCCCTGAACGAAAGCGGAGAGCGTGTGCGCAGCCTGGCCTCGGTCAAGCGCGCTCGCGAAAAGGAGAAACTGAAGCAACAGCAGCAGATGCGGGGCGAGCCGCTGAAGGTCATTCGCGACGTGGTCATTCCGGAAAGCCTTACGGTGCAGGAGCTTGCCAACCGGATGGCCGAGCGCAGCACCGACGTGATCAAGGCGCTGATGAGAATGGGTGTTATGGGAAACATTAATAACGTGATTGACGGTGATACCGCCGAGGTCGTGGTCAACGAATTTGGTCACAAAAGCAGGCGCGTCAGCGATGCCGACGTCGAGATCGGGCTCAAGGGCGAGGTTGACGATCAGGAAAACCTCAAGGTCCGGCCCCCGGTCGTGACCGTCATGGGCCATGTCGACCACGGCAAGACCTCGCTGCTGGACGCGTTGCGCAAGTCCGACGTGGCCGCTCGCGAGGCCGGCGGCATCACCCAGCACATCGGCGCCTATCAGGTGACCATGTCGCACGGCGGCAAGATCACCTTCATCGATACGCCGGGTCACGCGGCGTTCACCCAAATGCGGTCGCGCGGCGCCCACGTGACCGACATCGTCGTCCTGGTGGTGGCGGCCGACGACGGCGTCATGCCGCAGACGGTCGAGGCGATCGACCATGCCAAGGCGGCGAACGTGCCGCTCATCGTCGCCGTCAACAAGATCGACAAACCCGACTCGAATTCCGAACGCGTGCGCACCGAACTGCTGCAGCACGGCATCGTCGTCGAATCGATGGGCGGCGAAACTCTTTGCGTCGAAGTTTCGGCCAAGGAGGAAACCAACCTCGACAAGCTCGAGGAGGCGATTCTCCTGCAGGCCGAATTGCTGGACCTCACCGCCAATCCCGACCGTCCGGCGGAGGGCGTCGTCGTCGAGGCGAAGATGGAGCGCGGTCGCGGAACGGTGGTGACGGTGTTGGTGCAGAGGGGCACGCTGCGCATCGGCGACATCTTCGTTGCCGGCAGCGAGTGGGCCAGGGTCCGCGGGTTGTCCGATGCCCTCGGGAGTCCGTTGAACGAGGCCGGACCGGGAGTGCCGGTGGAAGTGCTGGGTCTCAACGGGACGCCCGCCGCCGGTGACGACGTGGTGGTGGTCGAAAACGAAGCGCGCGCGCGCGAAGTGACCGAATTCCGCCAACGGCGGTCGCGTGACGCCAAGGTCGCCGTCAATCGGGGCTCGCTCGAGAAGATTTTCGAGCGCATGCAGGCGGGGGGGGCCAGGGAGTTGTCGGTGGTGATCAAGGCCGACGTCCACGGCTCGGTGGAAGCGATCGCCAGCGCTCTCGACAAGCTCGGAACCGACGAGGTCAAGGCGCAGATCCTGCACGCGGCGGTCGGCGGCATCAACGAATCCGACATCAGCCTCGCGCGCGCCTCCGAGGCGCTGATTGTCGGCTTCAACGTCCGCGCCAACCCGCAGGCGCGCGAGATGGCCAAGCGCGACGGCGTGGAGATCCGCTATTACTCCATCATCTACAATCTCACCGATGACATTAAGCAGATGTTGTCGGGGATGCTGGCGCCGAAGCGGCGCGAGAATATTCTCGGTTACGCCGAGATCCGGGAGGTGTTCAACGTCACCAAGGTCGGCAAGGTGGCGGGGTGCATGACCACCGAGGGTGTGATCCGCCGCGGCGCCCGGGTCCGGCTGCTGCGCGACAATGTCGTCATCCACGAGGGCGATCTGTCGCAGCTCAAGCGGTTCAAGGACGACGTCAAGGAAGTCAGGGAAGGGTACGACTGCGGCGTCGCGTTGGCCAATTACCAGGACATACAAGTTCGCGACATGATCGAGTGCTTCGAGGTCGAGATGGTGGCGCGCGAGCTTTGAGTCTCGGTTGGATGCCCGTTCGGCCGGCGGTGATCCCACCCGTACCGACGTTCACTGGTATCAATGAGGATGTGATGGCGCGGGGGGGGACAAAAGCTCCCAGTCAGCGGCAACTCCGCGTCGGCGAGGAGTTGCGTCATGCACTGGCGGAAGTACTGGAACGCGGCGATCTTCGCGACCCGTCCATCGCGGGGATTTCGGTGACCGTGACCGAGGTGCGGATGGGCCCCGATCTGCGGGTCGCGACGGCTTTCGTGACGCCCCTTGGCGGTGGTGACGCCGAAGCGGTGGCGGCGGCGTTGACCCACGCCAAGGCGTTCCTCCGTCGGAAAGTAGGGGGTGTGGTCAAATTGAGGTACGTTCCCGAGCTGGTCTTTCGCGCCGATCCGTCGTTCGATGAAGCGGGCAGGATTCTCCGCCTGCTCCGCGATCCGGAGGTGGCGCGGGATCTTGCGGACGGCGACGAAGACCGTGAAGGAGATGGTAGTGGGACGTAGGCGCCACGGCGTGCCGGTTCACGGCTGGTTGGTGATCGACAAACCGGCGGGGGTGACGTCCGCGGCCGTTGTCACCGCCGTCCGCCGGGCGACCCATGCCGCCAAGGCCGGCCACGGCGGCACCTTGGACCCGCTCGCGACCGGGGTCCTGCCGATCGCGCTGGGCGAAGCGACCAAGACCGTCTCCTACGTGATGGACGGATTGAAGATCTATCGGTTTACCGTTCGCTGGGGCGAGAGCCGAAAAACCGATGACGCCGAGGGAGAAGTCCTGGACACCAGTGACGTTCGTCCGACGGAAGGCGCGATCCGGGCGGTGCTGCCCCGGTTCGTCGGCGAGATCGAGCAGGTTCCGCCGATCTTTTCTGCGGTCAAGGTGGCGGGCCAGCGCGCCTACGCCCTGGCCCGGGCGGAAAAGCCGGTGGAACTGGAATCCCGCATGGTGCACGTCGAGGGCTTCGAATTGATCGACATGCCCGATGGCGATCATGCGGTGTTTGAAGTGACGGCGGGCAAGGGGACCTACATGCGGGCGCTTGCCCGCGATTTGGCGGTTGCTCTCGGCACTGTTGGTCACGTCGCGGCGCTGCGGCGGAGATCCGTCGGACCGTTCACCGAATCCGCGGCGATTCCCCTGGATAAACTCGATGCCCTGGGGCATAGTGACGGCCTCAAGGAACACCTGCTTCCGGTTGGAGCGGCGCTGGACGGCATCCCGGCGTTGAATCTGACCGAAGCGGAGGGCCGACGCCTTCAGCGTGGACAGCCCGTTGCGGTATTGCCCGTGGCGAGCAGGTCATCCATCAAGCACCTTTCCAAGGACGCGGTTTTCTGCGCCATGGCTATGGGACGACCGGTGGCGCTGGCGAAAGTCAAGGGCGGTGAAATCCGCCCCCTCCGCGTTCTCAACCTTTGAAAGACGGAGTAACCGATGTCGATTACTGCTGAGCGGAAACAAGAAGTAATAGCGGAGTATGGAACCGCCGTGGGCGACACCGGTTCGCCCGAAGTCCAGGTCGCCATTCTTACCGAACGCATTCGCAATCTCACCGAACACCTCAAGATCCACAAGAAGGATTTCCATTCACGCCGCGGCTTGCTGATGATGGTCGGTCTACGCCGGCGGCTGCTGGACTACCTGAAGAGGAAAAAGGTGCAGCGCTACTTGACGGTTGTCGAGCGGTTGGGACTGCGGCGTTAGCGCTGTTTATCGAAATTGACGGCGATCCAGCGAACCGAAGGCTATTCAAGCCGAGGGTGAGGGTGGACGTCGACCGAAGGTTGGTACGTGGGAAGGAAGATACAAATGTTTCAAGAGTTTCGTAAGGAAATCAAGTGGGGTGGGCGGTCGCTCATCCTGGAAAGCGGAAAGATCGCCCGCCAGGCGGATGGCGCGGTGATGGTCACGTACGGCGAAACGAAGGTTCTGTGCACCGTCGTTAGCGAAAGGACCCCTAGGCCCGGGCTCGATTTCCTTCCGCTCGCCGTGCACTATCAGGAGAAGACTTTCGCCGCCGGCAAGATCCCCGGCGGCTTCTTCAAGCGCGAGGGGCGTCCGTCGGAGAAGGAGGTGCTGACCTCGCGACTGATCGACCGTCCCATTCGGCCGCTGTTCGTCAAGGGCTACCGCAACGAGACCCAGGTCATCTGCACGGTGCTTTGCCACGATCTCGAGAACGATCCCGACATGCCCGCGATGATCGGCACTTCGGCGGCCCTGACTCTCTCCGGCGTGCCGTTTCTGGGACCGATCGCCGGATGTCGTGTCGGTTACATCAATGGCGAATACACGCTCAATCCCCAGGTCGACGAAATGAGCACGACCGATCTCGATCTGGTGGTCGCCGGAACCCGTGACGGCGTACTGATGGTCGAGTCGGAGGCCAGCGAGCTGTCCGAAGAGGTGATGCTGGGCGCGGTCATGTTCGGCCACAAGGCCTGTCAGCCGGTGATCGATGTGATCATCGATCTCGCCGAGGCTTGCGCCCGCGAGCCGAGGGAGCTGCCGACGGTCCCCGCCGGGAAGCAAGAACTGGCCGACCGGGTCAGGCAACTCGCCGAGACCGATCTGCGGGACGCCTATTCCGAAACCGTCAAGGCGGCGCGGCGCGATAAAGTAGCGGATGTCAAGAAGCGCATCGCCGAAACGTTGTCGGCCGACCCATCGGTCGAAGACGAGCTGCTGTCCGCATGCCTGGACGGGGTGCTCAAGGACCTGGAGAAGGACGTGGTCCGGCGGGGCATGCTGGCCCACGGCAAGCGTATCGACGGCCGCGATTCCCGGACCGTCCGGCAGATTGACGTGGAAACCGGGCTTCTGCCTCGGGCTCACGGCAGTGCGCTGTTCACCCGGGGCGAGACCCAGGCGCTGGTCGTCGCCACCCTCGGCACCGGCCAGGACGAACAGATCATCGACGGGCTGGCCGTCGACTATCGTGAGCATTTCCTGCTGCACTACAACTTTCCGCCCTATTCGGTGGGTGAAGCCGGCCGTTTCGGATTCACCAGTCGCCGGGAGGTCGGGCACGGCAAGCTGGCTTGGCGTGCGCTCCATCCGCTGATGCCGAGCAAGGTCGACTTCCCGTACACGATCCGCGTGGTGTCGGAGATCACCGAGTCCAATGGTTCGTCGTCGATGGCGACCGTGTGCGGTACGTCGCTGTCGTTGATGGATGCCGGCGTTCCGCTGCCCAAGCCGGTGGCCGGAATTGCCATGGGCCTGATCAAGGAGGGAGACGATTTCGTCGTCCTGTCCGACATCCTCGGCGACGAGGATCATCTCGGCGACATGGACTTCAAGGTGGCGGGCACCGACAGCGGCATCACCGCGCTGCAGATGGACATCAAGATCACCTCGATCAACGAACAGATCATGGGTGTGGCGTTGGACCAGGCCCGCGAGGGGCGCATTCACATTCTCGGAGAAATGGCGTCAGCCATTTCCGCCTCCCGCGATGGGGTCAGCCAGATGGCGCCGCGAATCGTGATCATCCAGATCAACAAGGACAAGATCCGCGAAGTCATCGGGCCGGGCGGCAAGGTAATCCGGGAGATCTGCGAGGTCACCGGCGCCAGGGTGGATCTCGAGGACGACGGCACGGTGAAGGTGGCCGCGGTCGACCAGAGGGCCGCCGACGCCGCGATCGAATGGATCCGCAGCATTACCGCGGAGCCCGAAATCGGCGTTATCTATAACGGCAAGGTGGTCAAGACCGTCGATTTCGGCGCGTTCGTGAACTTCATGGGCAGCCGCGACGGCCTCGTTCATATCAGCGAGCTCGCGAACGAGCGCGTCGGCAAGGTTACCGACGTCATCCAGGTTGGGGACACGATCAAGGTCAAGCTGATCGGCATCGACGAGCGCGGCAAGGTCAAGCTGTCGCTGCGGGCCGTCGATCAGGAAACCGGCGAGGACATTTCCGCCCAGAGCACGCGCTAGGGCCGGGACCTGATCGTGCCGACCGAAGCGCGTGACCGGTTGTGGGGAGGGCGGGGAAACGCCGCCGCCTTCCTCGTGCGCGTGCGGCGGACGTAGGAGTCGCTTTTTTGCGATCGTCCTGTATATAAGCCGAGTAACAAGCGTTTAGGAAACAACCCTCCGATTGTTCAAATGATGACACGGTTTCGGAACACTCTCGGTGGTGCGGCAGGTTATGAAGGCTCTTGACTCTCTCTTGATATCCGGCCGGGAGCTATTGCCCATCGTCGAGGGCGGTAAAGGCGTGTCCATTTCCAACGGCCTCAGCGCCGGCGCGTTCGCGGCCGCCGGTTGCGTTGGCACCTTCTCGGGCGTCAACGCCGATTCCTTCGACGACCTGGGGCGGGTAATTCGGCAAGTCTACCACGGCAAGACCCGCAGGGAGCGTTACGAGGAGCTGATCGCATACGGCATTCAGGGCGGCATCGCCCAGGCCAGGAAGGCCCACGAAACGTCCAACGGCAGCGGCCGATTGCACATGAACGTTCTGTGGGAGGCGGCAGCCACCCCGAGAATCCTGCACGGCGTGCTGGAAGGCGCCAAGGGATTGATCCACGGCGTCACCTGCGGCGCGGGGATGCCTTACAAGCTGGTCGAGATCGCCTCCGAATACGGTGTCTACTGTTATCCCATCGTCTCATCGGCCCGGGCCTTCCGTGCTTTGTGGAAGCGGGCCTACCACAAATACCGCGAGCTGCTCGGCGGGGTGGTCTACGAGGATCCGTGGCTGGCCGGCGGCCACAACGGGCTGAGCAATTCCGAGGACCCGGAGAAACCCGAGACGCCTTTTCCACGGGTTCGCGAGCTGCGCCAGGAGATGAGCGGATACGGGTTGGACGCGACGCCGATCTTCATGGCCGGGGGCGTGTGGTACCTGAAGGATTGGGTCGATTGGATCGGCAATCCGGAATTGGGGCCGATCGCCTTTCAGTTCGGGACCAGGCCGGTGGTCACCCAGGAAAGCCCGGTTTCCGACCAATGGAAGAAGAAGCTGTTGACGTTGAAGCCGGGAGACGTCGCTCTTCATCGGTTCAGCCCGACCGGGTTCTACTCGTCGGCGGTCCACAACAAGTTTCTCGAAGAGTTGATGGAGCGCAGCGACCGTCAGGTGGCCTATGCCCGCGCCCCCGCGGGCGACCTCGCCGAACCGCTGGCGATCGGCGCCCGCGGCCGGCAGATCTATCTGACGCCGGACGACAAGGCCCGCGCCGACGGGTGGATCGACGCCGGCTTTACCGAGGCGATGAAAACCCCCGATTCCACCCTGATCTTCGTTTCACCCGATAAATCGGTGGAAATCCGCACCGACCAGCAATCGTGCATGGGATGTCTCAGTCAGTGCCGGTTCAGCAACTGGGCGGAGAACGAGGCCGGCACCACCGGCAAGCTGGCAGATCCCCGCTCGTTCTGCATTCAGAAGACGCTCCAGGACATCGCCCACGACGGCGACGTGGATTTGAACCTGTTGTTCGCCGGCCACAACGCCTACAAGTTCGCCGGCGACCCGTTCTACGGCAACGGCTTCGTTCCGACGGTCGGCCAGTTGGTGGATCGGCTCCTGACCGGTGACTGATGCGGTCGGCGGCGGCCGGACCGGAAATCAGGACAACCCATTTGGGGGTGCCGCAAAAGGAATTTTCGCGTTGCAAAAACATCTCGTAGTAGTATCAAGGTCGGCACGAACAATGTTGTCGGTCGCGGGAAGGGTACCCATATACGGGATATGACGAAAATGCGCCCTTACAGCCGTGTCCTGGATCGACTGCGTTCCGTGGAATTGCGCCCGACCCGCCAGCGTCTGGCGCTGGCCCGATTGCTGTTCGAGAACGGCGACCGCCACATCACCGCCGAGCGCCTGCACGAAGAGGCTCTTTCGGTCGATGTGAAAGTGACGCTGGCGACCGTGTACAATACCCTTCATCATTTCACGGCGGTCGGGCTGCTGCGGGAGATCGTCGTCGACGGGACCCGCTCCTATTTCGACACCAACACCGACG
>JAUXFS010000424.1 GCA_030622775.1 Rhodospirillales bacterium
AAAACTGACCACCAGCCGCCTTTTCTTGCGATCGATCCGAACCACCCTCGCCCGCGCTTCGATCGATGTCATCTCGCCATCGGGCATGCAGATTCCCTCGACGACAAGCAAGGCGCCCGCGCTCAGCGCACCCTGATAGCCGTCGACGACGAAACCGCCGATACTCCAGTTCTCGGTCGTGTGCCTGCCACCGTTGAAGGCAAGGGTCACGGCGGGCGCGGAGAACCGCTCGTGCCGCCGACGTTCCTCGCCGAGGAAACGTTCGGACTCCACTTCGTGCGTCCTCTCACTCCTTTCGATGGCGTCGGCAACCGTGGCGACGGAGGCTAATCTACGAATGGAACTCATCATGCACCAAAATATAACCTATTCCGAGAAGACATTAAAGCAGATACTCGGTAAACGTTTCGTTTCTCGACGTCGATCGCCTTCGAAGGTTGCAAGAAATTTTGACGAGTCGGGAAAACCGGCGTTCCGCGCTCCGGCGTCTTTTGCTAGTTTTCTCGCTGAAAAGCACGTCTCTCCGGATCGAACGCAGTGATCAAACAACCCCCTTTCAACGGATTTCCGATCGTCCGGCGGCGGTTATGGGTTGCCGCCGTCGCCGGCCTGGCCGCCGTATTGGCGGCGCCGGGACCGGCGAACGTGAAAATTCTGGTGTTCGCCGCCGCGAGCACGACCGGGGCCGTCGGCGAAATCACCGAGATTTATGCCTCTCGCGGCCTCGGACAGGTGCGGGCGGCGTTCGCCGGAAGCTCGATGCTGGCCCGTCAGATCGCCGCCGGCGCGCCAGCCGACGTCTACATCTCCGCCAGCCCGGAATGGATGGACTATCTCGCCGGCGAACGCGCCATCGAGACCGGAAGCCGCGTCGATCTCGTCGCCAATGGCCTGGTTTTGATCGCGCCCGCCGACAGCCGCCTGCGCCTGCGCATCGAGCCCGGTTTTGCCCTGGCCGAGGGGCTCGACGGCGGGCACCTGGCGATGGGCGATCCGGACCACGTCCCCGCCGGGATTTACGCCAAGGCGGCGCTGATCGACCTCGGGGCCTGGCCGGCGCTGCTCGGACACCTGGCGCTGACGGCGGACGTGCGGGCAGCCCTGGCGCTGGTCGAACGGGGAGAAGCCGCCGCCGGCATCGTCTATACGAGCGACGCCGGCGCCTCGTCGCGGGTGAGGGTCGTGGACGCGTTTCCCGCCAACAGCCATCCGCCGATCGCCTACCCGGCGGCCATCGTCGCCGGCGGCGACCGGCCCGAGGTTCGCCGCTTCTTCGCCTTCCTGAAATCGGCCGAGGCGGCGGCGGTGTTCGCCCGACACGGGTTCGAGCCGGTGAGCGAGACGACGAAATGACCGGCGACCGGAACGCGTCCAGGACTCCCTTGCATGGGAAGCCGATACGTATGATCGTCCTCCGATGAACCAGATCACTAAATGTGGAACCTGACGCCGCTGGAGGCGGAGGCGGTTCGGTTGAGCCTCCGGGTCGCCGTCGTCGCCGTCGCGGGCAGTCTGCCGATCGGCGTGCTCGTCGCCTGGTTGCTGGCGCGGCGGGAGTTTCCCGGCAAGACGATCGTCAACGGTCTGGTGCACCTGCCGTTGATCCTGCCGCCGGTGGTCGTCGGCTACCTGCTCCTGGTATTGCTCGGCCGCCGCGGTCCGGTGGGCGCGTGGCTGTACGATGTCTTCGGCGTCACCATCGCCTTTACCTGGAAGGGGGCGGCGGTGGCGTCGGCGGTGATGGCCTTTCCGCTGATGGTCAGGGCGATCCGGCTCTCGCTGGAATCCGTCGACAGGCGGCTGGAGCAGGCGGCGCGCACCCTCGGGGCGTCCCCGTTCCGGGTGTTCCTCACCGTGACCCTGCCGTTGACCCTGCCGGGCATCCTCACCGGCGCCGTTCTCGGGTTCGCCCGCAGTCTGGGTGAGTTCGGCGCGACCATCACCTTCGTCTCCAACATTCCGGGCGAGACGCGGACATTGCCTCTCGCCCTGTTCTCCATGGTCCAGACCCCGGGCGGCGACCAAGGGGCGGTGCGCCTGGTGATCATCTCGGTTGTGCTGGCGATGGCGGCGCTGGTCGCCTCCGAGGTGCTGGCGCGGCGGATTTCGGCGCGAAGCGGGAATTGACCGGATGAACGCCCAGCCCGTTATCGAGGTCGATGTCCGCGGCCGCTTCGGCTCGTTTCGGCTCGAGGCCCGGTTCACCGCCGGTCCCGGAGTCACGGCGCTGTTCGGCCGTTCCGGCGCCGGCAAGACCTCTCTGGTCAACTTCCTGGCGGGCCTGAACCGTCCCGATGCCGGCCGTATCGCCGTCGACGGTCACGTCCTGTTCGATTCCGCCGCCGGCATCGACCTGCCGCCGGAGCGGCGCCGGCTCGGCTACGTGTTCCAGGACGGCCGGCTGTTTCCCCACCTCGACGTCCGCTCCAACCTCGCCTACGGCATGCGCCTGGTCGCCAAGGCGGAGCGTCACCACGGCTTCGACCGGGTGGTCGGGCTTCTCGATCTCGGCGGTCTCCTGGCGCGGCGGCCGGTGACATTGTCGGGGGGCGAAAAACAGCGGGTCGCCATCGGGCGGGCGTTGCTGGCCAGCCCCAGACTGCTGCTGATGGACGAACCGCTGGCCGCCGTCGACCTTGTTCACAAGGCCGAGATCCTGCCGTTCATCGAGCGGTTGCGCGACGACCTGCGGCTTCCGATCGTCTACGTCAGCCACACGGTGGAGGAAGTCGTCCGCCTCGCCGATACCCTGGTCGTTCTGTCGGAAGGCCGAACCGTGGCGAGCGGCCCCGTCGAGCAGATCATGAGCCGCCTCGATGTCTGGCCGTTGACCGGTTACTACGATGTCGGCGCCGCCCTGACCGTAACCGTCGCCGGTCACGACGACAGGTTCGGGTGGACTCGTCTAAAATTTGACGGCCACAGCCTTCTGGTTCCCCGGCTTCAACTTCCCGAAGCCGCCAAATTGCGCGTTCGGGTGCGCGCCCGGGATGTCGCCCTCAGCCTGACCCGTCCGGAAGCGACCAGCGTGCTCAATATTCTCGAGGGCGAAGTGGTCGAGATCGATCACCATGGCGAACCGAGGGTGGATATTCTCCTCGACGTCGGTCAGCCGCTGATCGCGCGGGTGACGCGGAAAT
>JAUXFS010000021.1 GCA_030622775.1 Rhodospirillales bacterium
CGGGGTCGGCGAGGGGGATGTGGCGATCGTCATCGGCGCCGGCGGCGTCGGCGGCTACGCGGTGCAGGTCGCCAATGCGATGGGAGCCGTGGTCGTCGCCATCGACGTCAACCAGGCCAAGCTCGACGCGGTTGCCGATCACGGCGCGGCGCTGACCCTCAATGCCCGCGAGATGGACGGCCGCGCCTTGAAGAAGGCGGTCCAGGCCCTGGCGAAAGAGAAGGGGCTGCGGTCGACCGAGTGGATCATCTTCGAATGCTCGGGAACCGGCGCCGGCCAGCTCACCGCCTATGGCTTGTTGAACCACGGAGCCACGCTTTGCGTCGTCGGCTTCACCATGGATCGCGTGGAGGTTCGCCTGTCCAACCTGATGGCGTTCCACGCGCGGGCGCTGGGCAACTGGGGCTGCGCGACCGAGCTGTATCCGGAGGCGCTCGACCTGGTGCTCGCGGGTCGCGTCAAGGTCGCCCCATTCGTCGAGAAACATCCGCTCGCGGATATCAGCCGCGTATTCGAGGCGGCGCACGCCGGCGAACTCGAACGCCGCGCCGTCCTTGTTCCAAGCCACTAAGGAGGGAAAGCATGAACGCCGAAACGGCCGCACTGAAAGATCATGATCTGGTTTCCGGCGGTCCGCTGCAGGCGGGCAGGCAGGGGGTGCTGTTCGAAAAGCGCCCGGTGAAGGCGTCCGATGGCTCGGAGATCCCCGGCCTGTTCAACGCCTGGATCACCCTCGACAACCCGGCGCAGTTCAATTCCTACACCACCGACATGGTGAAGAGCGTCATCCTCGCCTTCCGCGCCGCGAGCAACGCCAGGGACGTCAACGCGGTGGTGTTCACCGGGACCGGCGACAGGGCGTTCTGCACCGGCGGCAACACCAAGGAATATGCCGAGTACTACGCCGGCAACCCGCAGGAATACCGCCAGTACATGCGGCTGTTCAACGACATGGTCTCGGCGATCCTCGGCTGCGACAAGCCGGTCATCGCCCGCGTCAACGGCATGCGCGTCGGCGGCGGCCAGGAAATCGGCATGGCCTGCGATTTCTCGATCGCCCAGGACCTCGCCCGCTTCGGCCAGGCCGGACCCAAGCACGGGTCCGCGGCGATCGGCGGCGCCACCGACTTCCTGCCGGTGATGATCGGCTGCGAGCAATCGATGGTCTCCGCCGTCCTCTGCGAACCGTTCTCCGCCCACAAGGCTTACCGGCTCGGGATCGTCGCCGACATCGTCCCCGCCCTCAAGATCGACGGCCGGTTCGTCGCCAATCCGATGGTGTGGACCGACCGCATGTTCGACGAGTGGGGCCGGTTCGCCCACGGCGAGCCGAAGACCGGCGAGGCGGCGGCGGAGGGCAAGGCGCTGATGGGGCGCGGTCAGATCGATCTGAGCCGGCTCGACGAAAGGGTGGAGCAGCTCTGCACCCAACTCGTCCACACCTTCCCGGACTGCGTGACCAAGTCGCTCGAGGAGTTGAGAAAGCCGAAGCTCGAAGCGTGGAACCAGAACAAGGAGAATTCCCGGGCTTGGCTCGCCCTCAACATGATGACCGAGGCCCGGACGGGCTTCCGGGCGTTCAACGAAGGCACCAAGGAGACCGGCCGCGAGATCGATTTCGTCGCCCTGCGCCAAGCCCTCGCCCAAGGCACGCCATGGACGGACGAGCTCACCGAGAGCGTGATGCCGCGGGCAAAGGCGTAGGAACGGACATGACCGTTCCGCTGAAAATCTGGATCGAACAGGAGGGCCGGCTCCTGCGGCTGCGCCTGGCGCGGCCCAAGGCGAACCTTGTCGACGCGGAAATGATCGCGGCGCTTGCCGATGCCTTTGCGGTGCATCTGTCGAACACCGAGATCCGCGCCGTCCTGCTCGATGCCGAAGGTCCCCACTTCAGCTTCGGCGCCAGCGTCGAGGAGCATCTTCCCGACCAGTGCGCGCAGATGCTTCGCGGCCTGCATGGATTGGTCCGCATCATGATCGACAGCCCGATTCCGATCCTGGTGGCGGTGAAGGGACAATGCCTTGGCGGCGGCCTCGAGGTAGCGATCGCCGGGCACCTGATGTTCGTCGCTCACGACGCCAAATTCGGTCAGCCGGAAATCACCCTCGGGGTCTTCGCTCCGGCCGCATCCTGCCTGCTGCCCGAAAGGATCGGTCGGGTCCACGCCGAGGATCTGCTGCTTTCGGGCCGCAGCATCGACGGCGCCGAGGCGGTCCGCATCGGTCTTGCCAACCAGGCGGCGGATGATCCCGAAGGCGCCGCGCTCTCCTATTTCGAAACGCACCTGGCGGCGAAGAGTGGAAGCTCGCTGCGGCACGCGGTCCGGGCCGCGCGGGTCGATTTCGTCGAGCGTGTCAGCGCCAAGATCGACGCCGTTGAAAAGATGTACCTCGAGGACCTTATGTCTACCAGGGACGCCATCGAGGGCCTCGAGGCTTTCGTTTCGAAGCGCCCGGCAAAGTGGGAGAACCGTTGACCGTGTCCCCTACCACAGAAATCATCGAGCGGTGCAGGGCCCTTTTCGACGACCTGCAATTCACCGCGGCCCGCGAATGGAAGGCCGCCGCGCCTGGCCGCAAGGTCGTTGGCTACATGCCGATCTACGTGCCGCGGGAGATCATCCATGCGGCGGGCATGCTTCCGCTCGGGGTCCTCGGCGGCGGTGACCAACTCGAGGTCATCCACGGCGACGCCTATTACCAGAGCTACATCTGCCGGATCCCCCGCTCGACGATCGAACTCGGTGTTACCGGCCGGCTCGATTTCGTCGACGGCATGCTGTTTCCCAGCATCTGCGACGTGATCCGCAACCTTTCGGGCATGTGGAAGCTGATGTTCCCGGAGGTCTACTCCCATTACTTCGACGTCCCCCAGAACTACCGCGACGACATCGGCGGCAACTACTACATCAACGAGCTCAAGCTGTTCCGCGACGACCTGGAGCGGCTGGCCGGCCGCAAGATCACCGATGACGACCTGCGGGCGTCGATCGACGCCTACAACGAGAACCGGCGGCTGGTCCGCGAGGTTTACGCCTATCGTTCCGATCAGCCGTGGAAAGCGCCGGCGACCGAAATCTACCTGTTGATGCGCGCGGGTATGGTGCTGCCCGTGGAGGAGCATACCCAGCTGTTGCGCGACTACCTTGGCGCGGTGGAAACCGAGGACCGTCCGATCCGCGACAACTGTCGCGTCGTGTTGATCGGCATGTTCTGTGAGCAGCCGCCGTTCAATCTGATCAAGTCGCTGGAGCTGGCGGGCTGCTACGTCGTCGACGACGATCTGCTGCTCGTCACCCGCTGGCTCATCGGCGACGTGCCGCTCGAGGGTGATCCGATCGAGAACCTGGCGAAAGCGTTCCTGCATCACTCCGAGGATACGTCGGCGAAGTACGAACCCGATGCCGCCGAGAAGGGAAAGTACCTGGTGCGGACGGTGAAGCGCACCGGTGCCGAGGGGGTGATCTTCGCCGCGCCGAGCTTCTGCGATCCGGCGCTGCTCGACCGGCCGATGCTGCAGCACGTGCTCAAGGACGCGGACATCCCTTACATCGCCTTCAAGTACGCCGAGAATTCCGGGCAAATGCAGCCCATCCGCGAGCAAGCGGGCACCTTTGCCGATTCCATCAAGCTGTGGAGCGAGTCATGAACGCAGCCGTCGCCAAAGCCACTCACGAGGTCGTCAAGGACGGCTCGATGCTGAAACAGAAGGGGATGATGGCGGGTCACTACGATCGTCTCGCCGCCGCCGGGGAAACGGGTAGCAAGGTCGCCTGCACCTTCGTGCCGGGCAATCTCAACGAGCTGATCATGTGCTTCGATCTGCTCAACAACCTGCCGGAGGTGAACGCCATCCAGAACGGCCTGCGCAAGAAGAGCGGCAGCTTCGTCATGGAGGCGGAGAAGGACGGTCACTCGGAAGACGTCTGTACCTACGTGAAGTCCGACCTCGGCATGATCGCCAGGGGCAACATCGGCCCCTACGGCAAGCCGCTTCCCGATCCGGACGTGCTCCTGCTCTCCTACACCGGTTGTTTCACCTTCATGAAGTGGTTCGAGCTGCTGCGCGAGCGCTACAACTGCGAGACGATCATGCTCCATACCCCCTACAAAGGGGACGGCGAGATCACCCAGAACATGCGCGACTACATGGTCAAGCAGCTCAAGGAAGAGGTGATCCCCACGCTCGAGAGGGTGAGCGGCGTCAAGTTCGACATCGACCGGCTGCGCGAGTATCTGAGGGAATCGGCGAAAGCCGAGGACGATCTGGTCTGGGTCCTGCAGAGCGCCAAGAACAAGCCGTCGCCGATCGACGCCTATTTCGGCGGCATCTACTACATCGGCCCGATCTTCGGCGCCTTTCGCGGCACCGAGGACGCGACCGACTATTATCGCTATCTGCGCGCCGAGGTCGAGGCGCGGATCCAGCAGGGCCTCGGGCCGGTGACGCCGGACGGCGACATGGGCGAGGAGAAGTACCGCCTCGTCGTCGAAGGCCCGCCGAACTACACCAGCTTCCGCGATTTCTGGAAGATGTTCTACGAGGAAGGCGCGGTCGTCGTCGCCAGCAGCTACACCAAGGTCGGCGGCGTCTACGACTTCGGCTTCCGCCACGACCCCGATCACCCGCTGGAATCCCTGGCCGACTATTGCCTCGGCGTCTACACCAACCGCAATCTTCCGGAACGGGTCGATATGCTGACCAACTATGTCGAGGAGTACCAGGCGGACGGGCTGCTGATCAATTCGATCAAGAGCTGCAACAGCTTCTCGGCCGGCCAGCTACTGATCATGCGGGAGGTGGAAAAGCGCACCGGCAAGCCTGCCGCCTTCATCGAGACGGATCTCGTCGATCCGCGCTACTTCTCGCCGGCCAACGTCAAGAACCGGCTGGAGAGCTATTTCCAGATGATCGAACAAAAGCGCGCCAGCAAACGGCCGGCCGTGGGAGCGATGGCATGAGAACGTTTGTCGGGGTCGACCTCGGTTCGACCACCACCAAGGCGGTGATGATGGACGAGAACCAGGACGTTCTCGGCCGCGGCATCACCAACTCGCGCTCCAACTACGACACCGCGTGCCGGGTGGCCGGTCAGGAGGCGCGGATCGACACCCGTCTCACCCTCTGCCGTCGGGCTCTTGCCGGGGTTGGGGCGATCGAAGGCAAGGTCGGCGATTTCCTGGCCGATCTCGAGCGCACGTTTCGGCTCGAACAGTTCCTGGAGCAGCTAGACGACCTCGAGAACACTTGCCTCGGGCAGGTCAAGGGCGAGCGCTTCGCCAAGGTCGAGGCGGCGGCGAAGGCGGCGCTCGCGGAGGTGTTCGTTCGCCTGCGCGTCGAGGCGGTGGCGCTGTTTGCCCCCGGTGCGACGCGGAGGTCCGACTTCTTCCGTGACATCGCCGGCTCGCGGTACCTGGGGGTGGCGGAACAGGTCGCCCGCGAGGCGGAACTGTCTTACGATCTGCTGCTCAACGTCTACGACAAATCGATCATCGAGGTGGAGAACCGCCCCCCGTCCGAGGACATGGGCGGCAAGTTCATGCGGGCGCTCGACAAAGTGCTCGTCGAAGCGCCCCAGTTCGACGCCGCCGGCGACGAGATCAAGCAGGCGGTCGCCGATGCGCTCGACGTCGAGCTCGACGAGGTCTACCTGGTCGGCACCGGCTACGGCCGCGTCACCCTGCCGTTCTCCAAGGAGCACATCCGCTCGGAAATCCTCTGCCACGGGCTCGGCGCCCACATGATGTATCCGAACACGCGGACGGTGCTCGACATCGGCGGGCAGGACACCAAGGGCATCCAGATCGACGAGAGCGGCATCGTCGAGAACTTCCAGATGAACGACCGCTGCGCCGCCGGCTGCGGACGCTATCTCGGTTACATCGCCGACGAGATGAACATGGGGCTGCATGAGTTGGGGCCGATGGCGATGAAGTCCAACCGGCCGGCGCGGATCAACTCGACCTGCACCGTGTTCGCCGGCGCCGAACTTCGCGATCGGCTGTCCCTCGGCGAAAAGCGCGAGGACATCCTGGCCGGGCTCCATCGGGCGATCATCCTGCGCGCGATGTCGATCATTTCCCGTTCGGGCGGCATCAAGGACGAGTTCACCTTTACCGGCGGGGTCGCCAAGAACGACGCCGCGGTCCGCGAGCTGGCGAAGCTGGTCAAGGAGAACTACGGCGAGGTCACCATCAACATCGATCCCGATTCCATCTACACCGGCGCCCTCGGCGCGGCGGAGTTCGCTCGCCGCGCCGCCGAGGCCGGCGCCGGGGGAGACGCATCATGACGATCACGGCGGGCATCGACGTCGGCAGCGGCGCCGTCAAGGCGGTCCTTTTCGACGTCCGGGAAGACGACAGCGAGTGGCTCTCACGCGAGATGTTGCGGATCAGGCAGCGCGATCCGCTCCAGCTCGCCGCGGAGGCTTACGATAAGGTTCTCCAAGACGCAGGCCTGACCCGCGACGACGTCGCCTACGTGGCGACGACCGGAGAGGGCGAGAACATCCCCTATCGCACCGGCCATTTCTATTCGATGACCACCCATGCGCGCGGCGCCATCTACCTCGAGCCCGAAGCGCGCGCGGTGATCGACGTGGGCGCGCTGCACGGCCGAGCCATCCTGATCGACGAACGCGGCAAGGTGCTGAGCTATAAGATGACCAGCCAGTGCGCCTCGGGCTCCGGTCAGTTCCTCGAGAACATCGCCCGCTATCTCGGCATCGCCCAGGACGAGATCGGGACGCTGTCGAAGGCGGCGGACGATCCCGAGACGGTGAGCAGCATCTGCGCCGTGCTCGCCGAGACCGACGTCATCAACATGGTCTCGCGCGGAATATCGTCCCCGAACATCCTCAAGGGCATTCATCTGTCGATGGCGGACCGCCTGGCCAAGTTGCTGAAAGCGGTCGGCGTGATGGACGGGGTGGTGATGGCGACCGGCGGCCTCGCCCTCGACGACGGCCTGATGGCGGCGGTCGGCGAACAGGCCGCCAAGATCAAGAACTTCACCGCCGTGGTGAAATCCGATCCAAGCTCGCCCTATGCCGGGGCGATCGGCGCGGCGCTGTGGGGTGCATTCCGCCATGAAAAGCTGCTACAGCTGGGCCAGCTGCGACAAGCATCCTGACGAGGTCCGAGAAGAAGCAAGGAGAACAGGCCATGGCCCTGATCATCACCGACGATTGCACCGGGTGCGAAGCCTGCGAGCCCGTCTGCCCCAACGAAGCCATCAAGGCGGGCGAGCCGATCTACATCATCAATGCGTTGCGCTGTACCGAATGCGTCGGCGCCGAGGACGAGCCGCAGTGCAAGCTGGTGTGCCCCGCGGACTGCATCATTCCCGATCCGGACTGGCCGGAGAGCCAGGACGAACTCCTCGCCAAGTACGAGCAGCTCCAAGCCTGATATCGACGGTCCCTCCCGCGGTTGGCGCGCGGCCTATGCGTCGCCGATCTCGCGTCGGAAAGCGATGCGCTGCGAGGGACTGAAGCCGCAGCGATCGAGAAAGGAGAGCAGCCGGAAGTCGTTCCACTCGACGACGGTCCGCACCCGCTCGACGCGCAGCGTGGCCAGATTGGCGAGCAGTTGCGATATCAGGGCATGGCCGACGCCTTTCCCCCCGCAGTCGGGATCGACGCCGATGGTGTCCATCACCGCTTCCGGCTCGGTCCTGCCGAATTCGCCGAAGTCGACGCGCGCCATGATGAACCCGACCGGCCGGCCGTCGATCTCGGCGACGAGGGACACGCGGACGCCTGTTTCATGCATCGCCTCCGCGACCTTGTGCTCGTAGTAAGGCGTGCGGTCGTGCCCGGTCGTTCGGCGGTCGATCTTGATGAGAACCGGCAGGTCGTTTTCGGTCATTGATCGTACCAGGATCCGGTCGCGGGACAGTTCCCCCAGATCGTCCTCGATCGGCATGCTGTAGTCGATCTCGTCGGGATCGCCGATCCGTTGCGGTATCGAAGGGCCTGGTGTCATGGGTTTATTCCTCCCTGGCGGCGGTTGGCGTCGCCCGGTTATTCGGCAAAGGGCTCGGAAACATCACGTTCGAGGACGATGCGCGGGGCCGTCTGGAAGCCGGCGGCGCCGAGGAAACGCAGCAAGCCCTGGTTCGTCCAGTTCGCCTGGGTCTGCAACTCCTTGACGCCCTTCTTGCGCATGACATCCTCGAGCCCCGCCATCAACCGTCGACCGAGGCCCGCGCCCTTGCGGTCCGGGTCGACGCCGATGGCGTCGAGGGCGGCGACGGCGTCCTCACGCCCGAACTCGCCCCCCAACAGCCGGGCGAACACAAAGCCCGCCAGGACGTCACCCTGGCATACGCCGACATAGATGAATCCCTTCGGGTTGCCGAGCGCCCTCTCCAGCCGCTTCTCGTAAAAACCTCGTCTCGACTCGCCGGAGTGCTTGCGATCGATGGCGACGACCGCATCCAGATCGTCGGGCGTCAGCGGTCTCAGGTTGTACTCGGCTGAAGTGTTCATCGTTCCTCGCGGTCCTCCGTCGTTGCTCCAGGCCCGGTCACGGCCCTCGCCTCTCGCAACGCATTGACAGCCTCGACGCGGCAGGGTAAATTACTAATTAGGTACCTTAATGCTTATTTCACCAAGGTCAAGAGGATTTCATGGGCGAGGGCTACAATCTCGAGGGGCATTTGGCGGTCGTCACCGGCGGCCTTCAGGGAATCGGGCGGGCGATCGCCGACGGTGTCGCCGCCGCCGGCGCCACTGTCCACGTTTTCGACGTTCGCGCGCCGGAAGCGGCGGAGCGATTCCCCTACCCGGTGTACCTAGTCGACGTGGCGGACGCCGGCGCGGTGCGCGAAGTGGTGGACGCGCTGCCGCGCCCGCCGGCGCTTCTCGTCAACAATGCCGGGATTACCCGCGACCGGTCGCTGGCCAAGATGAGCGACAGCGAGTGGAATGACGTCATTTCGGTGAACCTCACCGGCTCCTTCCACATGATCCGGGCGGTGGCGCCGGCGATGATCGCGGCGAACTTCGGGCGCATCGTCAACATCACCTCGATCAACGGCATCCGCGGCAAGTTCGGCCAGGCCAATTACACCGCCGCCAAGGCCGGTCTCATCGGACTCACCAAGACCTCGGCCCGCGAACTGGGGCCGAAGGGGATCTCGGTCAACGCGGTCGCGCCGGGCATGGTGCTGACCGAAATGGCGCTCGCCCTGCCCGATGAGTTCCGCGATCGCGCGCTCCAGGAAACGGTGCTCAAGCGGTTGGTCGAACCGGCCGACGTCGCCAACGCCGTCGTGTTCCTGCTGTCCGACGCCGCCCGGATGATCACCGGACAGGTGCTGCAAGTGGACAGCGGCCAGTTGATTTAGGTGCGTCGCGTCCCGGCGGAAAATGTGGTAATCTGGTACCGAACTACTTAAACTATCCGGTAAACAGGAACCGGAATACCGTTACGGGCCGCGCGATACCGATGAGTCCTCGCCAGCCTCCGGGGCGTTGTTTCGCCGAAGACACGTCCTCGCGCCAACACTCTTGAGTAGATCGCCGATGCACGCCATTTCGCAGGCAAAAGAGGATCCGGGAGCGGCGTCGCTGCGCATTCGGCGGGCGCGCGCGGAGGATGTCCCGCAGGTGAGCGCCCTGGATGCCGAGGTGACGGGGCTTGCGAAACCGGAATATTGGCGGGACATCTTCGAGCGCTACGGCGACCGGCGCCTCGACGAACGATTTTTTCTCATCGCCGAGATCGTCGGCGATGATCATCGGGAACCCATTCTCGGCTTCATCGTCGGCGAGGTCCGCGTCTGGGAATTCGGATCCCAGCCCTGTGGCTGGGTGTTCGCCTTTTCCGTCGAGCCGGATGCGCGATTGCAAGGGGTCGGCAAGAGTTTGTTCGACGCGATCTCGGCGGAGTTCAAGCACGCGGGCGTCCAGAGAATGCGAACCATGGTCGCCCGTAACAATCATCTTCATATGACCTTCTTTCGCGGCGAGGGGATGATGGCCGGACCCTACATCCAGCTCGAGAAGGATATCGATTGAGCGCCGCGCCGGGCGCCGCCCGCACTTTGGGCGTCGGTTGCGCAAAGGCTCGATCTTCGGGAACGCCAACGTCATGAAGCTGCAAATAGCCACCCACCTCGCGATCTACGCCCTCCTCGAGCTGGCCGCCAACCCCGATCGGCAGCTCTCCGTCGGCGAGATCGGCGAGAAGTACACCGTCTCCACCCATCACCTGGCGAAGGTGATGCACACCCTCGGCCGCGCCAACCTGGTGCGGTCGGTGCGCGGCGCCGGCGGCGGATACCAGTTCAGCGGCAACGCCCGGCGCACCACCCTTCTCGACATCGTCCAGTTGTTCGAGAACTTCGCCGAGGAGAACCCCGGTGAGGGGCGGCTCGGCGCAACCACCGAGGAGGGCCGAGCCCTGGGCCAGGTCCTCGATGAAGTCGACGACATCGCCCGCGCCACCCTCGGTTCGATCACCATCGCGACGATGCTCAAACTGATCGAACGCCGCCGCGATCAAACGCCGCGACCTTCGGAAAAGCACTCCGCCGCCGGCCCATGATCCGCTTGGCGGGAGTCGAAAGACATTGACCGGACATAAAACACGCATTACGGTACCGAAATCCAGGTTTGCCTTTCCGTCAACAAGGCCATGATCGATGTACACGATCCTGCGGCGCGAGGCGTTTTCCGACACCACCTTCCTCTGGGAC
>JAUXFS010000076.1 GCA_030622775.1 Rhodospirillales bacterium
CTTGCTCGGCAACGACTTGGGACAGTTGCGAATCCAGTTCAACCCGCGCACCTACGTGGTCGAGCCGCCCTACCGCGACGACAACATGGGGATTTGGGATTTTGGCGATCAGCAATCGCCGGAGATGGAAGACGCCGAACTGTTGTTCGAGTCCATTCGCATCGAGCAGCAGGAGAAGGACGACACCACGCCGCCCGATCGTGAGCGCCACGAGAAAGAGAAGCTGGAGGACGGGGTCAACCGGGCCGCCCTGTCGCCGGTGGCCTATGAAGAGGAGGGCCTGCCGGTCGCCCGCTATCCCGAGTACGACTATGTGACGGGCCGTGAGAGACCGGAGTGGACCACCGTGGTCGAGTACCAACCGACGCCCGGGCCGACCTATGTCGTGCGCGAAATTTTGGATCGGCGGCGCGACGTGGTGAATCGCCTGACCGGGCTCATCCGTTCCGCCCGGGTCAGCCGTCCGCAGCGGATGAAACGCCAAGCCGAAGGCGAAGCCTTGGATTTGGACGCCTGCGTGGAGGCGGTGATCAGCCGGCGTATCGGCGACACACCGGATCCCCGCGTCTATACGGCAACGGAGCGTCGCTTTCGCGATCTCTCCGTGTTGCTTTTGCTCGACATCTCGGAATCGACCAAGGACCGCGTGAAAGACAGCGGCAGTTCCATCCTCGACCTGGAGCGCGAGGCCGCGGCGCTCTTCGCCCATGCTATGTCCGAGCTCTTTGATCCCTTTGCGATCGCCGCCTTCTGCTCCAACAAGCGCGAGGACGTGCACTATCTTAGGATCAAGGATTTCGACGCGCCGTACGACGGGCTGGCGCAATCCTATCTGGCGGGCCTGGAGGGCGGGTTGTCGACCCGAATCGGCCCCGCCATGCGCCACGCCGGCGCCGATCTGCGAAAGCGCCTGACCCATCGGCGCTTGCTGCTCGTGGTCACCGACGGCGAGCCTTCGGACACGGATGTTTCGGATCGAAAATATCTGGTCGAAGACGCCCGCAGGGCCGCCATCTCGCTTGGCAATGACGGCATCGATGTGTTCTGCGTCGGGCTCGGTTCCGGCGACGACGGCTATCTCACGCGGATTTTCGGCCGTCGCAATTTCGTGCAGATCGACCGCGTCGAACGGCTGCCCGAACGGCTGCCGATGCTATATCTGCGGCTGACCGCCTGATCCCAACCTGCGTTGATATCAGACGGACCGTATCATCCCACCGTCGACGCGCATGACCTGGCCGGTCACGTAGCTCGCTTGCGCGCTGGCGAGAAAGCAGGCGACGGCGGCGAATTCCTCGACCGTGCCGTAGCGGCCGACCGGTATCGTCGCCATCGACTGGCGGCGAACCTGTTCCTGGCTCGCGCCCGATCGTTTGGCGTTCGCGGCGTCGATTTCGTCCGTGCGCTCGGTCCAGATACGCCCCGGCGCCATGACGTTCACGGTGACGCCGTCGGCCGCCACTTCCGTGGACAGTGTCTTCATGAACGTCACGATGCTGGCCCGAAGGGTGTTGGAGACGGCGAGCACGGGGATCGGTTGGATCACCCCGGACGAGGTCACCGTCACCACCCGCCCCCACCGGCGTTCCCGCATGGCGGGAACGAGCAGGTCGGTCAGCCTGATGACTCCCAGCACCATCGACTGGAACTGTTGGAGCCAGAGCGCGGGAGTTACGCCGAGCGCGCCCGAGGGCGGCGGTCCGCCGGTGGTGTTGATCAAAATATCCACGCCGCCGGAGCCGCCGGCGGCCCGTGCGCACGCCTCCACCGAATCGAGGTCGCCCAGATCCAACGGCCGGTTCTCCACGGTCACGCCGTACTCCCGTGACAATTCGCGCGCGCGCTCGTCGAGACGCTCCGCGGTGCGCGCCGCCAGAAACAGGTTGCAGCCCTCGGCCGCCAACGCCCGGGCCATTCCGGCGCCCAGCCCCCGCGAGGCGCCCAGCACCAGCGCGCGTTTGCCTTTGATCCCCAAGTCCATCTCTTGCCTCCTCTCAACGATACCGTGGAAGGTGTCTCCGGAAACTCGTCAATAGCTTCATCGGCTTTCGATCGCCCGAACCCGTCGGTGAAGATCACGCAGTTCTTCATCTTCGACCCCGAGGACCTCGAGTTGTTCGACCAGATTGAACAGGTACTCGCGATTGGCTCCCAAAATGCCATCGCCGGTGGCGATGATCCGTGCCGTCTCTTCGGGGCCGAGGTCGGGCGCATAGCGGCCGCAGTCGTGATTGATGACGAACGCCAGGGCTTCCACCGAACCCTGGGGTGTGTCGACGGGGGTAAAGACCGGAACGTAGGCGTTGGAGATCATTTCCCGCATCCACAGGATCTCGGTTTCCGCGTCGACGTCGTCCCGGTCGATGCGAAACGCCAGTCCGTGACATTCGCCCCCATGATCCAGCGCGGCGATGAGAGCCGGCTTTTCGGGGGAGCCCCGGCCGATCCGCGCCATCAGGCAGAAACTGCGATGAAAGCCCGAGACCGTCGCCGTCCTGATCTCCCGGGCTCGGATGGCGGGATCCCATATCAGCGAGCCGTAGCCGAATAGCCACAGGTCCGCGTGCAATCGTCCGGCGAGCGCTTCGGTCCGCGTCGCTTCCCGGTCTTCGTGGGATCGGCGCCAACCCGGCGGATAGCCGGCTTCCCGCGCCTTGCGGTCCAACTCCTCGAACGTCGCCAACGACATGCGGAACCGCGATTTGTCGGGATCGACGATCTTGTCGGCGAGACGAGGCACGTGGGCAAACACGTGAGGTTCGAGCGGCAAGGACCACCTCCTGGGGTGCGGGGTGCGCGAACAACGCCGAACTACTATGGCGGGTTACGGGCTGTTGGGCTAGCCAACCGTCACCGGGGCGGGCGCCCCGTCGGCGCTGGCGTCGGCGCCGGCGTCGGCGGGAAGCAGAAGGGCGGCGAGGACGATGAAGCCGGCCGCGGCCGCCAACACCATCATCACCGTCTCGAAACCGCCGCCGGCCGCCAGAATGTATCGGGCGGTCAGAAGCGCCAGCGCCCCGATCATCAGATTGAGCGCGAACTTGATCGACAGCACCTTCGCCCGCCAGACATCGGGTACGTAGCGTGACATCACCGCGTCGGTGATCGGGATCTGACCGAAGACGAAGGCCATGGCCAGCAACGCGGCGACAAAAAGCGCATAGTCGGTCTGCACCGCCATCACCCCGATCAGCACCGGTTGGCCCAGCGCCACCGCCACCAGCACCGGCTTGATCCGGCGCCTGTCGATGATCCGGCCGACGACCAGTTGCGCGAACGCCGCGGTGGCGTAGACCAGCGCCGCCAGCAAGCCGGTGGCCGCCACGCCGGTGGTTACATCCGGCATGCTCACTTCGAACATCCGCGGAATGATGAACGTCATCGCACCGAAGACGAAGCCGCCGGCCGTCGACACCAGCGCCAACGCGAACAGCGCGCGCTTCCATCCCGGCGCGAAGCCGACCAGCGCCTTTTCCCGGGCGGTCGCCGCCGGCGGCAGAACCCGGCCCGAACGAACCAAGCCGGCGAAGCCGACCCCGATCAGGATGGCGATCGCTCCCGGTAGGACGAAAGCGAGACGCCAGTCGTAGCCGGCGAGAATGAAGCCGGTGATCAGCGGCGCCGCCGCCACCCCCATGTTCCCCCAGACGCCGTTGGCGCCGAGCCGCCAGCCGACGTTGCCGCCCCCTTGAATGACCATGGCGATACCGACCGGATGATAGATCGCCGCGAACACGCCGATGGCGGCAAGGCCGATGCCGATCTGCAGCGGCGTCTCGGCGAAGCTGGTGGCGATCGCCGCCAGGCCGATGCCGAAGAAGAAAACGGCGATCATCCCGTTGCGGTTCCATTTGTCGGCGAGATGGGCGGCGATCGGCGCGCACGCCCCGAACAGGAGCAGCGACGGCACCCCATAGGGAATCATCTCGGCGTAGGCGCCGTCCTCCGCCAGCCCGAACGCCAACCCGGCGCTGAACGCCGCCTTGGCGAAGATCAGCATCAACAGATGGTCGGTGAAATGCCCGATGTTGAGGAACAACAGGCGGAGCTTTTGAGGATGCAACTCTATCGTATCCCGACGGCGGACCGTCCCGATGGGGCCAACGTGGGAGAACTATCCCACCTTCGATGGGGGCGTACAAGCATGCGCGGGGCGTCCTTCGTTCAGCCGAACAGGAGCCGCGGCAGCGTCGTGGCGATCGCCGGGAACATCCAGATCAGGGCGACGCCGACGATCTGGAGGACGACGAACGGCGCCACGCCCCGGTAGATTTCGGCGGTGCTGATCTCCTTCGGCGCCGCGCCGCGAAGGTAGAACAGCGAGAAGCCAAACGGCGGCGTCAGAAAACTGGTCTGCAGGTTGACCGCGATCAGCACCGCCAGCCAGATCGGATCATGGCCGAGCAGCATCAGCGTCGGTCCGACGATCGGCAGGACGATGATGCTGATCTCGACGAAATCGAGGAAGAAGCCGAGGACGAAGATCAGCACCATGACGAAGATCAGCGCGCCGTCGGCGCCTCCCGGCATCGCCGCGAGAATGTCCTCGATCCGGGCGTCGCCGCCGAGGCCGCGAAACACCAGGGAGAACACGCTGGCGCCGATGATCGTGCCGAAGATCATCGCGCTGATCGTCATCGTCCGGGTGGCGATCTCGCCGACCACACCGGCGGCGCGGAGCCGGCGAAGGCTTTCCCACAACCCCCAGACCGCGGCGAGGCAGAGACCGGCGGCGACCGCCGCCAGCAGCCATTGGCTGGGGCCGGCGTCGCTTCGCTGCGGCCGGATCTCGAAGCTGCCGGCGAGAACGGCGAGGGCGGCCAACGAAGCGATCGCGGCCAGTATCGGCGCCGGGGAACGATCGGGAGAGAGGCGGAGGCCGCCCAGAAGCAACGCGCCGATCGCCCCCACCGACGCCGCTTCGGTGGGGGTGGCGACGCCGCCGAGGATCGAGCCGAGCACGGCGACGATCAACAGGATCGGCGGAACCAGCACCGAGCCGACCCGGCGGATCGATAACCGCTCACCGGCGGGACGCGGCACCGCCGGCGCGACACTGGGCTTCAACGCGGCGCGAGCGAGGACGTACACCAGATAGACCCCGACGAGGACCAGGCCGGGAAGCATCGCCGCGGCGAAAATCTGACCGACGCTGATCGTCTCGACGGTGAACAGCCCCTGGGCGAACTGGGCTTGCTGGTACGAGTTCGACATCACCGCGGAGAGGATGATCAGCATCGTCGACGGCGGGATGATCTGGCCGAGGGTGCCGGCGGTACAGACGGTTCCGGCGGCGAAACGGCGGTCGTAGCCGTGACGGAGCATCGTCGGCAGCGAGATCAGCGCCATGGTGACGACGGTGGCGCCGACGATCCCGGTCGACGCGGCGAGCAGGGCGCCGACCACCACCACCGAGGCCGCGAGGCCGCCCGGTATCGGCCCGAACAGTTGGCCCATTTCCTCCAGAAGGGATTCGGCGATCCGCGAACGCTCGAGGATCACCCCCATCAGCACGAACATCGGGATGGCCATCAGGATCGGGTTGATCATGATCCCGAACACCCGTTGCGCCAGCGCCCCCATCAGCGACAGGTCGAACGCGCCAAGGGCGGTCCCGAGCAACGCGAACGCCACCGCGATGCCGGCGAGGGTGAACAGCACCGGATAACCGATCAGGATGCCGCCGCAGAGCGCGGCGAACATCAGGATGTCGAGGTTGGCGGCAATCATCCGACGGCTTCGGCCTCGCCCTCGGCGGCGAGTCGGAGGGCGCTGCGGATGATCGTCGCGAGGCCCTGGATGAGCAACAGAACGCAGAATGCCGGGATCAGCGTCTTCAAGGCGAACGACGCCGGAATTCCGCCGACGGACATCGGCCCTTCCAGCACGTTCCAGCTATTGCGGACGAACGGCCAGGTCATCACCAGCAGCAGGACCAGGCTCGGGAACAACAGCAGAACCCCGCCGAGGAGGTCGACGACGGCCCTGCCGCGACGGCCGAGCCGCGAATACAGGATGTCGACGCGGACGTGCTGGTCGACCACCAGGGTGTAGCCGGCGCCGAGCATGAACAGGGCCGCGTGCAGGTAGATCATCCCTTCCTGGAGGAAGATGTAACTGATCCCGAATACGTAGCGCAGGAGGACGATGGAGAACTGGAGGCCGAGCATGAGAAGGGCGCACCAGCGGACGGCGCGGCCGACCGTGATGTTGACTCCCTCGAGCACGGCGATCGACCGGTCGAGCCCGTTCATCCCGTCCCGTCTCCCTTTCGTGGAATGGCGGGGCGGGGGTGGAGGACACCCCGCCCCAATCCGCTCGAGCCGGTCCGGCTCAGCCGTAGGTGAAGTCCATGACGCGGGCGTTCATCACCCCGGCGGAGGCATGGACCTGGTAGTCCCGCATGCTGTTGCGGTAGGCGAGGAAGCTTTCGACGATCTGCTTGACCAGCGGATCCTTGTCCTCGCGCAGTTCAGCCATGACCTCGCCGGCGGCATTGCCCATGGCGATGATGACCGGGTCGGGAAGCTTCTTGACGATCACCCCCTTGTCGGCGACCAACTGCTTCAGCGCCTTGGCGTGGTTGGTGTTGTAGTCGGTCACCACCGGGTTGTAGAGCGACTCGCAGGCGAAGGCGACGGCCTGCTTGAGGTCGTCCGGCAGACCTTCGTAGACCTTCCGGTTGACGCCGCACTCCTCGGCCGACGACGGCTCGCCGACCCCAGGCCAATAGTAGTACTTGCACACCTGGTAGTAGCCGAGCGCCGAATCCGACCACGGCCCGATGAACTCGCCGGCGTCGATGGTGCCGCTCTGCAGGGCCTGGAACATGTCGCGGCCGCCCATCGACTGAACCGCCATCCCGAGCTTCGCCGCCATCTCCGACGCGAGGCCGGCGGTGCGGAAGCGGAGCCCCTTGAAATCGTCGACCGAGTTGATCTCCTTGCGAAACCAGCCGGCCCATTGCGGCCCGCTGTTGCCGCACAGAAACGGCTTCAGGTTGAAACGGCCGTACATCTCGTCGTACAGCGCCTGGCCGCCGCCGTGGAGAATCCAGCCCACCTGTTCCTCGGCGAGCAGGCCGAACGGCTGCGATCCGAACAGCAGAATGCCGCGGGACTTGGAGCCCCAGTAGGCCGGGACGCTGTGGTAGAGGTCCGCCGTGCCTTCGGAGACCGCGTCGAAGACGCCGCGGCCCGGCACCAGTTCCCCGGCCGCGTACAGCTTCACCTCGATCCGTCCGCCGGAGAGCGCGGTGATGCGGTCGGCCAGCATCTGCGCGGCGATGCCGGGCCCCGGAAGATTCTTCGGCCACGACGTCACCATCTTCCATTGCATCTTGCCCTCGGCAACGGCCGGCGCCGGCAGTGCCGTGGCGGC
>JAUXFS010000067.1 GCA_030622775.1 Rhodospirillales bacterium
ACAGGATGCCGCCCTTGTGGCCATTCGTATGCCAGCGGTCCTCCACGGGGACCCTGTGCTCCACCCGGAAGATGTTGGTCGATCGGATGGTTTGGCCGGGCCGCTGGTCGGCGTAGCCGTCCATGCTGATCAGACCGCCGCCGACGATATCGTAGTCTTCGACGAGGACGAAACGGCCGGTGACCATGTTGACGTCAAAGGGATCGAGGCACATCAACCCGCGGGACCGCAGAACGACCTCGGCGACGGCGTTCCGTTCCACCCGGTCGGATTCCGAGGAGCCGAGATCCTTCACATCGATGACCCGTTCGACTTTTTCGACTTCGACCTGAAATTCGGCGGTGCATAGCTTCAGTTTGTAGCGGTTGCCGGCAACGAGAGGTTTGTGGCCGAGCCAGAACAACTTCCCGCGAAACACGTTGCTGAGCATCGGCGGATTGGTGACCAGGCTCGCCATCTCGCCACGTTCCACGAACAACTGCTCGTCCAGCGTCACGCCGATCGACTCTCCGGCGCGCACGGCCATGACCGGTTCCTTGGCGTTCCAGGCCTCGATGGAAGAGACGCGAGCGGTCTTGTTGGACGGCGAAAACAGCAAGGTGTCGCCTATGTTCAGGTGGCCACTCTCGATACGGCCGGCAAAAATTCGCCGTTGATCGAACTTGTAGACGTCCTGGACGGGGAATCTCAGCGGCAATTGTAGGGATGGGACCGGCGGCTGGAAGAGGTCGAGCGAGTCGGCCAGCGTCACACCTTCGTACCACGGCATCCGCTCGGACAGGTTGACGATGTTGTCTCCATCACGGGAGGAAACGGGAATCAGCAACGTATGCTGAAGATCGATGCCGAGGTCCGCCAAGTAGTCCTTCACTTCGGCCGCCACTTGCTGGAAGCGGGTCTCCGAGAAGTCGACGATGTCCATCTTGTTGATCGCCACCACCACCTGACGGATGCCGAGCAGGTGAAGCAGATAGGCATGGCGTCGGGTCTGCTCCTGGACTCCTTCCTCGGCATCGACGACGAGGACAGCAGCGTCGGCCTGGGCCGCGCCGGTCACCATGTTCTTGAGGAACTCGCGGTGACCCGGGGCGTCGATCAGGACAAATTCCCGTTGCGCGGTCTTGAAGTGAATGTGGGAGACGTCGATGGTGACGCCCTGGTCGCGCTCGGCCTTGAGCGCGTCCATGAGGAATGCCCATTCGAACGGCATGCCGCGGCGTTCGCACATCGCCTGAATGGCCTCGGTCTTGCCATCCGGCAACGAACCGGTGTCGTGGAAGAGGCGTCCGATCAGCGTCGATTTGCCGTGATCGACGTGACCGACGATGACGATCTTGATCGGCTGGGTAGTCTGAGCCGGCAGGGCAAAAGTATCGTTCATATTACATATACCCTTCAGCGCGCAGACGCTCGAAAGCATCCTCCGTTTCGTGATCCATGGCCCGGCCCGAGCGCTCGGAGACCTTGGTTTCCTTCAACTCGGCGATGATTTCGTCGAAGGTGCTGGCGGTGCTGGCAACCGGGGAGGTGATGTCCTGGTCGCCCAGCGACCGGTAACGTTTGCCGTTCTTGGAGAAGTAGAGATCGACCAGCGGGATCCCTTCGCGCTGGGTGTATTGCCAGATATCGATCTCGGTCCAGTGCAGAATGGGATGAACGCGCAGGTGCGTATCTGGGGCGAAATCGGTTTTGAACTGATCCCAGAACTCCGGCGGCTGGTCGCGGAAATCCCATTTGTTTTGGGTGCCACGCGGGCTGAACACCCTTTCCTTGGCCCTGGTTCCCTCCTCGTCGCGGCGAATTCCGGCGATGAAACCGGCGAAGCCTTCCTTTTCGAGCATCGCATTGAGGCCGGCCGTTTTCCGTGCCGCAGAGCGAGCCGCCGGCGGCAGCGTCGGGTCCATTTCCTCGACCGGTGGGCAGCCGCCGATCTTCAGGTCGAGATTCCATTCCTTGGCATAGCGCTCCCGAAACTCGTACATCTCGGGAAACTTCTTGCCTGTGTCGATGTGGACCAAGGGGAAGGGGACGTGACCAAAGAACGCCTTTCGAGCCATCCACAGCATGGCGTTGGAGTCCTTTCCGAGCGACCAGAGCATCGCAAGCTTGTCAATTTTGTTGAAAGCCTCTCGGAGGATGTAAATGGTTTTGCTTTCAAGAGCGTCTAGGTGGTCCATATGCAATCCGGTTGTCTAGAGGGTGCCGGGGCAACCTGGGGAAGGCCATCCAATAGCAGATATTTCTTAACGGTGTCTATATGCTGCAGCGCAGCATCTCCGCCCTGAAGGTATGGCGAACAATGGTTTGGTTTCCGGTCCGGGTTCAAGGCAGGCCTCCGTCGGCTGCTCGCCACCGGTTGGCCGCATGGTCCTCTCAAATGCCAAACGACGGGATAAAGTCAACCCCGTCGTCAGCCTCCGAAGTCTGCCGGCGCCAACAAGACGGTCAAGGCGCAAGGCCGGCCCATCAGTAGCACCGGACCGCCACGACGGCAACGCTCCTCTGGCGACCGACACGACGCGCGGCAACCGGAGGTTCGATTGGACGGTCGAATGAAACGCCCCAACAGGCGACAAGCCTCCCAATCCACCACAGACAGATGAATAAGAAGGCTCTCGCGATCCCGTAGCCGTTGTTTCTGCCTAGACGACCGGCCGTGACAATAGTGGGTTCTGCACCGGTGGTCTCTGCGAATAGTCGTAGAAGCCCTTGCCCGTTTTGCGGCCGAGATAGCCCAGCTGGACCAGACGGTTGAGCGTGTGCGGCGGCGCATGGTGTTCGTGGCGAACATCCATAAAGATGTTCATCGACATCGCCTCGACCACATCCAGGCCGATGTAGTCGGCGAGCTGGAACGGTCCCATCGGATGGCCGGCGCCGGCCATCATCGCGTGATCGATGCCCTCGATCGTGCCGGTGCCGCGTTCCAGCATGCGAATGGCGTTCAACATGTAAGGGGTCAACAACCGATTGACGATGAAGCCGGTGGTATCCTGGACGATCACCGGATCCTTGCCGATCTCCTTGCAGAAAGTATTAAGGTCTTGAATGACTTTCTCGGAGGTCTCGAACGCGTGGATGATCTCCACCAGCTTCATGACCGGCGCCGGATTGAAGAAGTGGAGCCCGGCGATCCTGTCGCGCTTGTTGCAGACCGCCATCATCGCCGTCACCGACAACGTCGAGGTGTTGCTGGTGAGCATTGTGTCCTCGCGGCAAATGCCTTCCAGGCGCCTGAACAACTCCTTCTTCGTCGCGATGTCTTCGATGATGGACTCGATCACCAGGTCGCAATCGGCGACGGCCGACTCGTTGTCGGTAAAGGTGACGCGGCCCATGATGGCATCCTTCTCGGCGGCGTCCATCTTGCCTCGGTCGACGATCCTCGCGAGGCCCTTGTCGAGTGTTGCCTGGGCTTTGTCGGTGGATCCCGGGGTTGCCTTGACCGCGACCACCTGCCGCCCCGCCTGGGCGCACACGTGGGCGATGCCCAGCCCCATGGTGCCACAGCCGATGATGCCTACGTTGTTGATTGCCATTCTGGGCTCCCCCATTTGAGGATCGCCGTTCCGGCGCCTGCGCAACGGCCGCCCCGAACCCGCCCGACCCCGTGCATTGCTTCCGGGTGAAGTGTGTAATCCGATATGTTGCTCTGGTTTAATCGCTTTTGGTGCCGAGATAAAGGATCTTTTCGCACTTGCGAAATGAAACGGGCCGCCCCGAAGGGCGGCCCGATGTCCCTGACGCGCCGAACGGCGGGGCCGTTCCTAGTCGCGTTCGACGCACATGGCGATACCCATGCCGCCGCCGACACAGGCCGTCGCCAGCCCCTTCTTGACGTCCCGTTTGATCATCTCGTGCAGGAGCGTGATGATGATCCGGCAACCGGAGGCGCCGATGGGGTGGCCGAGCGCGATCGCGCCGCCGTTGACGTTGACCTTGTCGAGATCCCAGCCCATCTCGCGGTTGACCGCAATGGCCTGGGCGGCGAAGGCTTCGTTGGCCTCGATCAGGTCGAGATCGTCGACGGTCCAGCCGGCTCTCTCGAGGGCCTTGCGGCTGGCCGGGATCGGGCCGGTGCCCATGATCGCCGGATCGACGCCCGCGGTCGCCCACGAGACGATACGCCCGAGCGGCTCGACGCCCCGCTTGGCGGCGTTCTCGGCGCTCATCAGGATTACCGAGGCGGCGCCGTCGTTGATGCCCGAGGCGTTGGCGGCGGTGACCGTCCCTTCCTTGTCGAAGGCGGGGCGCAGCTTGCCGACCGACTCCATCGTGGCGCCGTGGGTGGGGTGTTCGTCGGTGTCGACGACGGTGTCGCCCCTGCGGCCCTTGATGACGACCGGGGTGATTTCGTCGTTGAACTTGCCGGCCTTCTGCGCGGCTTCGCACTTGTTCTGGGAAGCGACGGCGAACGTGTCCTGCTCCTCACGGGTGATCTGCCACTTCTTGGCGACGTTCTCGGCGGTGTTGCCCATGTGGTAGCGGCCGAACGGATCGATCAGCCCGTCACGCAGCATGCTGTCCTCGAACTTGACCGGACCCATCTTGTAGCCGTTACGCATGTTGGCGATATGGGGCGCCCAGCTCATGCTCTCCATGCCGCCGGCGATTACCACATCGCTGTCGCCTAGCTTGATGGACTTGTAGCCCTCGGCGATCGCCCGCATGCCGGAGGCGCAGAGCTGGTTGATGGCGTAGGCCGTGCTGCTGTCCGGCACGCCGGCGTTGATGCAGACCTGCCGGGCCGGGCCGGCGCCGGTGTTGCCGCTGAGCACGAGGCCCAGGATGACTTCCTGGACGTCTGCGGCCTCGGTCTTGGCGCGCTTGAGCGCTTCTTGAACGGCGATCACCGCGAGCTCGGTCGGAGGTAAGCTCGAGAGCTTTCCGTTGAACGTTCCGACCGGCGTCCGCGCGCCTCCCGCGATGACAATGTCACTCATCTTCGTCTCCTCTATCCTGGCCCGGGGTTCGTGCGCCGGGGGGTGTCTCTGTGATTTGGGTTAGTTATCCTGGGTGCGCAGCAGCATAGGGCTGACTTTTCTGTTGCGCAAGCGAACGATGCCTCGTTGCGATCGGATTTCCACTCCGTGGAGTTCGAGCGGTTCGCTCGGCAACCCGCGTCGGTCGCAGCTTTGTCGATTGTGGCGAAATCCGCAACTCAAGAGATTCTCTGTCGGGAACAACGGATTCTTAACCCGAATCCCCCTAAATGAAGACGGATAGGATGAAGGCACTTCGTCCTCATGTTGCACCAGCTTACACCACCGCGTACAATGCCGAATAACCATAGAATATGTTCTGTTACCCTTGCCGGATCCGTTGTGGCTTGAAAACATGCGACGTTTGAGCATGTCAGTAGGACGACACGGCGTTTGGCGTGGCCGCCGCCAACGCTGTCGATGCCCCACGTGCGAACCTTGTTCGCAGACGGTTTGCCACTGCGAAATCGAGGTTATTGCATCGCAGCATCTTTTCCCTAATAATTGACGATCAGAAGCCCGTCATTCCGGAAACGGGTAAGGACGATTTTTTGATGAGCGACAAAACCGAAGGGACCTTGGCGGAAACCACCGCCAAGGGGCCGATCACGATCAAGAAGTATGCCAATCGGCGACTCTACAACACGGCGACCAGTTGCTACGTCACCCTTGATTACCTGTCTCGGCTGGTCAAGGCCGGCGACGATTTTGCGGTCTACGATGCAAAGACCGGAGAGGACATCACCCGGTCGGTACTGACCCATATCATCGTCGAGGAGGAGTCCAAGGGGCAGAGCATGCTGCCGGTCAGCTTCCTGCGCCATCTGATCAGTTTCTACGGAGACAGCCTGCAGGTCATCGTCCCTCGTTACCTTGAACACACCATGCAGTTGTTCGCCCGCAATCAGGAACAGATGAGAAGCTATATGGGCGGCATGGGCGGTGCGTTCGACGGGTTGATGCCGTTCGCTCCGATCGAGGAGATGGGCAAGCATCAGATGGCCGTTTTTGAGCAAGCGATGCGCTTGTTCAGTCCTTTCCAAGGCCAGGACGAGGTGGCCGACAACAAGGTCGTCGGTGAAACGCATTCGGTAAACGAGGAGCAGATCAGCGAACTGCGCTCTCGCGTCAACGAAATGCAGAAGCAGCTGGACGATCTGACATCGCGCCGCCGCGCCCGGTGATCGCCGTCGCCGAGCAACCTTGAATCGGCCGCCAATGAGACCGACACTTCGCTCTGGGCTTTAAAATCACAGTTACTTTTTGTGTTTACAATCTAACGCTGTAGGTTGCGAATATAGGGTGCTATAATATCCATAGCACGCGGCGGCGGCCGGTACGCCAAAACCCGGAAATGTCGCCTATGGTGCTGCCGTAGCAGTGATCCAGGAACAAACGAGGGTGGTAGTGATCTTGGACTCGGGCGCTGAAGCGGTTTAAGTGGGGGGTATCAAGTTTGCCTCTGCCGATAACAGTGTCGGTTGAGCAAAAACAAACCTGAGGCAATCGCTCAAGTGTCTGGGAGACAGGAAAACATGGTGCCCTTCGATGATTTGATGCAGACCACTAAACGTGACCCCGACATTGATCGTCATGTCGGCAATCGCATTCGCGAACGACGGGTGATGCTCGGGCTCAGCCAGCAGCAAATGGCGGTCATGATTGGAGTCACTTACCAGCAAGCCCACAAGTACGAGCGCGGAATCAACCGCATCTCCGCCGGGCGGCTCTACGATATCGCCCGGGTGCTGCGTGTGCCGGTCGGACATTTTTTCGAAGGCCTCGAGGGCGAGCCGAGCGAGAACGATCTGTCGATACGCCAACGCATGTGTCTCGAGCTTGCGCGGAACTTTACGCAGATCCCCAACGACCGTCACCGAGAGGCGTTGAGCCACTTGGCGCGAGCCCTGGCGACAAAGTAGCCGTCGGTATTTTCGCATCAGTCGTCGTCGAGACGGTCGAGCGTACGGCGCGCTGTGTCGCGAACCAGCGCCGAGGGATCGTCTCGGCGCCTTAGCACGGCGTCGATCAGCGTTCGCTCTCCACTGTTGCCGATCGAGGTGATCGCGTTGCGGACGAAGCGGTCGCGGCCGGTGCGCTTGACCGCCGAACCGCTGAACAGCGCCCGAAAGTCCGGGTCGTCGAGCTCGACCAAGTCGGCGAGCCGGGGTGCGTTCAACTCGGGCCGGGGCGCAAAGGCCCCGTGCGGTGTTGGCGTCGCATATTTGTTCCACGGTCAGACGGCCACGCAATCGTCGCAGCCGTAAACGCGATTTCCCATCGCGGCGCTCAACGTCGCGTCGATGGCGTCATTGTACTCAATGGTCAGATAGGAAATGCAGCGATTGGGATCGATCCGGTAGGGCTCGGACAGGGCGCCGGTGGGGCAGGCCCTGACGCACCGATCGCATGAGCCGCAGTGATCCGCTTCGCGGCCGTCGGGCGGCAGCGCCAGGGTGGTGAAGACCTCGCCGAGAAACAGCCACGACCCGAAACGGCGCGAGACCAGGTTGGTATGCTTGCCGATCCATCCCACCCCGGCCCGCATCGCCACCGGCTTTTCCATCACTGGCGCGGTGTCGGTGAACACCTTGACCTGGCAGCCGTGGGTTTCGGCCATCCAGCGGGCGAGTTGCTTCAGGCGCTTCTTGAGCTCCGTGTGGTAGTCGCGGCCCTTGGCGTAGACGCTTATCGCGCCGCGATCGCGCCTTTCGAGCTGGGCCAGAGGGTCCTCGGCCGGCCCGTAGTTCATGCCGAGAGAGACGATGCTCCGCGCCTCCGGCCACAACGCCCGGGGATCGGCCCGTCGATCGGCGGTCGTTTCCATCCAGGTCATGTCACCGTGCCGGCCGTCCTTCAGGTAGGCGTTGAGGTTGCGGGC
>JAUXFS010000187.1 GCA_030622775.1 Rhodospirillales bacterium
CCTTGGGCTGTGGCAGGAACCCTCGGTTCGAGAGCTGGGAGCGGACCAGATAGCGATTGATCAGGCGGGTGACGAACTGCAGGGTCAGCGGCCGCTTCGGGTTCACCAAACCGCTCGACACCGCCGCCGGCTGCCCCGGCTCGTGGCCGCAGAAGCGAACGATGTCGCCGACAAATCGTTCCGGCTCCCGGGTCAGCGCCTCGAACGGCAGCACCAGGACCCGCTCCGGACCGAACAGGTCCCGGTAGTGCCGGATCAGCCGATCATAGGCGAGGAAGTCGAAATCCCAGCCCGGGACCCGGTTCAAATGGGGCTCCGGCGGGTTCAGGAACCTTCGCGGCGACAAGTCGCCGCCGTCGGTGATGTACTGGCTGTACATCGACCGGATGAAGCTCTTTTGCTCGCGGATGACGATCAGCACCCGGGCGTGCGCGAAGGCGCCGTGGAGCCGGTCGGCGATCAACCGGCTGTCGTATCCGCCCGAGGCCGGATAGCCGGACAGCCGCTCGTGGGAGACGACGAGGATCTTTCCGCCGGCGGCCGCGGCGGCCGCCTCGCCCGCGATCTTCTCGACAATTTCGCTCGGCGGCCGATGGAAACTGTTGGTCGAGACCAGGTGCCGGTTGATCAGCGCCCGTTCGCCGCCGAGCCGGACGAAACCGAGATCGCCGCTGTCGAACAGCTTTCGCTGCAGGAAGCTGGAGCCGGTCTTGTGATAGCCGATGTGCAGGAGGATGTGTTCGGAAGGATCGCGTTCCATATCGTCTCTATTGTTTAGGGCAACCCCGCCGCGAACGGTAGCATAACCGGGCTTGGATTGGGTTAACGGCCTGGTTCCCGTCGCTCAGTAGCGCACCGAAACCAGGTACAGGCCCTCGGCGGGCGCGGTCGGACCGGCTTTGGTGCGGTCGCGCGCCGCCAGCACCGCCGCGACGTCGGCCGCCGTCCATTTGCCTTCGCCGACGCGCCTCAGGGTGCCGACGATGTTGCGGACCTGATGGTGCAGAAACGAGCGCGCCCGGACCTCGACGCGGATCTCGTCGCCGTCACCGACGACCGCGACGGCGTCGAGGGTCTTGACCGGCGAGGCGGCCTGGCAGATCGAGGCGCGGAAGCTGGTGAAATCGTGCCGGCCGATCAGCACCCGGGCGGCGGCGGCCATCGCCGGGACGTCGAGGGGCGCCGGCACCCACCAGGTCCGGCCGCGTTCCAGCGCCAGGGGAGCCCGGCGGTTGGTGATGCGATAGAGGTAGCTGCGCTCGCGGGCGGAGAAGCGGGCGTGGAAGTCCGCTTGCACCGTTTCCGCCTTCACCACCGCCACCGCCGCCGGCTTGAGATGGAAGTTGAGGGCGTTGCGGACGGTATCGGGACGGGCGCCGCGGTCGATATCAAAATGGGCTACTTGTCCCAACGCATGGACACCGGCATCGGTCCGTCCGGCACCGAAAACATTAACGGTTTCACCGCAAAATCCGGTGATGGCGCGCTCCAGGGCCTGTTGCACGGAAGGACCGTTGTCCTGCCGTTGCCAACCGACGAATCCGCGTCCGTCGTACTCGATGGTCAGCTTATAGCGTGGCATCGCGGCATCGGGCTTGCATTTTTCGGTGCCTCGGGAGGCTCGAATGGAGCTGAGTAAAAACACTCTCTCTGGTAAACAAACCTATCGATTTTTCTCGGAAAAGTGGTAGACTGCTCTTCCCGGTAGATTGAAGCGATAACGTCCCCTCCAAACAGACGCAACGGAAACCATGACGGACGCCATTGTCGAGCAGCCCTTGGACGAAATTCGCGATGTCGACCGGGATGCGTTGTACATCCTGCCGTTATCCATCATTCCGTTGAAAACGCCGGCGCTCAGACGGGCGCGACTGATCAAGAACGTACGGCTGGAAAGCGTCGTCGAGCTGTTCGACGACGCCGATACCGGCAGCGGTCAGATGGACATCGAGGCGCTGCCCAACGAGTTTCGCTGGCCCGACATCCCGATCCATCCGGACCTCGAGGTCCTGCGCAAGCTCGCGCTGCTTCCCAGCTTCGACGTGTATACCCTTCGCATCCTGCTTCGCGAGCAAGGCATCGCGATCAACAACTATGACGCCCTCAAGCTGTCGAAACAGAAGAGCGACGAGCTGACCGAATACATGACCGAGTTCACCCGGCCGCTGATCATGAAGATCTACGGCAACGACGACGTCTCGATCAAAGGCTTCGAGGACATCGTCGCGCTGTTCCGGGAGCCCGACATCAAGAAGGCGCTGGGAAAGCTCAAGATCATGGCCCACCGCCTGGAGATCAAGGTCCAGGAAATTCCGACGTTCCTGGAGGACTACGGCGACATCTTCCTTTCGCTGGCCTACTACCGGCAGTGCCTGGACCATATCGAGCCGATTGTCGGCGTCTTCCTCGAATGGACCGAGGATCTCTGCCGCAATCGCCAGGTTCAGCAGGATGCCAGGTTGATGGAAACCTGCCGGGTCATTCAGGCGATGCTGAATGGCCTGATGTTCTCCCTCAACAGTCGTTTCGACAACTTCGACCGTAGCACCAAGGATATGTGGAAAAACGTCTCCGCCGCCCGGTTCCGGGAAGTCGAACGGACGATCAAGGGCTACCATACCACCATCGGCGGCGTGCTGTGTTCGCTGACGGTCAAGTTGGAAACCTGGGCCAAGATGTTTCCCCACAAGAAATCCGGGGGCCCGGCGAAGCGTACCGAATTCATCATGTCCGAGATGCGCCGGGGTATCGACAAGATCCAGAAGATCGAGGACGCGGCGCCGCGGCTGGCCAAAATCGCCTGAAAATCCGGCCCTATCCTAATTCCAGGCGAGTGCCCTCGGGCAACGCGAAGCCTCTCAGGAAAGCATCCGTGTCGACCGCCGCCTTTCCCGCCCGCTGCACGCGGAGCGGCCGCAGCGCGCCCACGGCACAGGCAATCGTCAACCGGTCGTCGATGACGGTGCCGGGGGCCGCGGCCGCACCGGCGACCTCGGCGGCGACCTCGGCGGCGAGCACCCGGATCCGCTCGCCCCGGTATTCCAACCACACCCCCGGCCACGGATTGAGCGCCCGCACCGCCCGCTCCAGATCCGCCGCCGGCCTCGTCCAGTCGAGGCGGCCCTCTTCGCGATCCAGCTTGCGGGCGTAGATCGCCCCCGCCTCGGGCTGCGGCGTCGCCGTCAGGGTTCCGGCGGCGACGCCGTCCAGCGCCTCGACCATCAGCCGTGCCCCGATCTCCGCCAGCGCGTCGTGCAACGACTCCGCCGTCGCGTCCGCGGCGACCGGCACCCTGCCGACGCTCAGGATCGCTCCGGTGTCGAGCCCCTCGTTCACCTGCATGATGGTGACGCCGGTTTCGTCGTCGCCGGCGAGGATGGCGCGCTGGATCGGGGCGGCGCCGCGCCACCGCGGTAACAGGGAAGCATGGACGTTGAGGCATCCGAGACGGGGCGCCGCCAACACCGGCGCCGGCAGAATGAGGCCATAGGCGGCGACCACGGCGGCGTCGGCCGAGAGCGCCGCGAACGCCCGTTGCTCCTCCGCCCCCTTGAGGCTCGCCGGCGTCCGCACCTCGAGCCCGCGTTCGGCGGCAAACGCGTGAACCGGGGACAACCGCTGCCGGTGCCCCCGGCCGGCGGGACGCGGCGGCTGGGTGTAGACGGAGACGACCTGGTGACCGGCCTCCATCAACGCCCGCAGCGTCGGCACCGAAAACCCGGCGCTGCCCATGAACACCAGGCGCAGCGAAGCGATGACGGCGTGTCGGCTCACACCGCCGCCGTCTGCTTCTTGGCCTTGGCCAGCTTGCGGAGGATGATGTTGCGCTTGAGCAACGACAGATAGTCGACGAACAGCACGCCCTCGAGATGATCCGCTTCGTGCTGGATGCATCGGGCGAGAAGGCCGTCGGCCTCCATTTCGCGGATTTCGTTCTGGTGATCCAGATAGCGCACCTTGATCCGCGCCGGCCGGGTCACGTCGCCATACTGTTCGGGCAACGACAGGCAGCCTTCCTCGCCGCTGACCTCGTCCTCGGATCGCCACAGGATCTCCGGATTGGCCATGCGATAGTCCCGTGGCTCTTCATCGGGCCGCGACACGTCGGCAACGATCACCCGCTTCAGCACCCCCACCTGCGGCGCCGCCAGCCCGATCCCCTTGGCCTCGTGCATCGCCTCCAGCATGCCATCCATCAGCCGGCGCACACCGTCGTCGACGCGAGCCACCGGTTCGGCGTGCCGTTTGAGACGCGAGTCGGGGACGACGAGGACGGACAGTCGCGACATTCCGGACACTATTCCATTTTTTGCATGTTAAAACAGTCAGATAGGAGCATCGGCCGGCACCGTCAAGTTTACACGGCCGATCACCGGTGCACCCGGACCCTGTAGGTCATTTCGGCGGTTCCCTTGGCGGCAACCGCGAGCCGCCAGACCAGCCGCCCGGCGCTTTCCATTTCGTGGGAGGCGCTCTCCTCGAGGACCTTGCCGTCGCCGGGGATGATCTCGACGAGCTTCACCGTGACTTCCACGTCCTTGGCGTTGTTGACCTCCACGCGGTAAGAAGTTTCGAACACGCCCTCGGGCAGTCCGGCTCGCACGAAATCGGTCTGTCGGCGTTTGACGGTGATGTCGAACGCCTCTCCCGGCGTCAGTTTCACCGACTCGCCGACCGGAGTGTTGTCGAGCCGGTCTTCGCCGAGGAGCCGTGGAGCGCCCGCCGAATCCCGTGCGTAGACCCGGGCTATCCCGGCCGGCAGCGGGATGCCGGGGCCATCCGCCTCGGCGTTGTCGAAGCGGAGGACCACTTGCGGGCGGGTGGGTCGAGGCTCGCCCCGTTGGCGCCCGAACACCTGGACGCCGGCCTCGCTGACGTATTCGCGCATGAAAGGAACCCCTTCGGCCGCCAACAGCGCGATCTGCTTGGTCTGCCGGTCGCCGAGGGTCACCGGCCGTTCGAGGCGATACAGGTGGAGGTCGCCGACCGCCTCGCGCGCCGGCATCGGCGCGGCGTCGGCGACGGATATCGCCGCCGTCATCTCCATCCTCTTGTGTCGCGGCCGCGGACCCGGTTGCGAGACCCGGTTCACCTTCCCGGCGATCAGCCCGAGCGACGCC
>JAUXFS010000258.1 GCA_030622775.1 Rhodospirillales bacterium
GGCAGGAGGCCGCGCGGCGGCGAGGGGGACCCACCGCAAAGCGCGCCCGACGCCCCGAGCAAGCGGGAAACGCGATCGTATGGGTACCATATGTCGGAGCCAGACCACTAGGTCCAACGAAAACAAAAAGAAACACCCCCCGCGTCAGCTCGCTTTTAGCGTCAAGCTGGAGGGGTGTCCAGAAAGGCGACGACAAATGCAAAGGCGGCCCGCAAGGAGCCGCCCTTTTCCCTGATTGCGTGATGATTGGGTGTTTAGGCGCCGGCGGGCGTTCCCGGGGTCGCCGCGACGACCTCATCGTCTTCATCCAATCTGCCCGGCCCGGCCAGCATCGCTTCCGATACCAAGCCGGCGTTCTGGCGAATCCGCGCCTCGATCTCGGCCGCGACGTTCGGGTTTTCCTTGAGGTAGCCCTTGGCATTCTCGCGCCCCTGGCCGATGCGCTGCGAGCCGCAGGAGAACCACGAGCCCGATTTCTCGACGATGCCGGCCTTGATGCCGAGATCGATCAATTCTCCGGTCTTGGAAATCCCCTCGCCGTACACGATGTCGAACTCGACCATCTTGAACGGCGGCGCCAGCTTGTTCTTCACCACCTTGACCCGGGTCTGGTTGCCGATCACCTCGTCGCGGTCCTTGATCGCGCCGATGCGGCGGATTTCGAGTCGCACCGAGGCATAGAACTTGAGTGCGTTGCCGCCCGATGTGGTCTCCGGGTTACCGAACATCACCCCGATCTTAATTCGGATCTGGTTGATGAAAATGATCATTGTCCGCGATCGGGAGACGGATGCGGTCAGCTTTCGCAACGCCTGGCTCATCAACCGCGCCTGCAGGCCGACATGGGTGTCGCCCATCTCGCCTTCCAACTCGGCACGCGGCACCAACGCGGCGACGCTATCCACCACCACGATATCCACGGCGCCGGACCGGACCAGGGTATCGGCGATCTCCAGAGCCTGCTCGCCCGCATCCGGCTGGGAAATCAGCAAGTCGTCGATGTTGACGCCGAGCTTGCGCGCATAGATCGGGTCGAGCGCGTGTTCGGCATCCACGAAGGCGCAGACGCCGCCCTTCTTTTGGGCTTCGGCGATGGCGTGCAGCGCCAGTGTCGTCTTGCCGGAGGCCTCCGGGCCGTAGATCTCGACAACCCGCCCCCTCGGCAGACCGCCGATTCCGAGCGCGATATCAAGACCGATGGAGCCGGTGGAAACCACTTCGGCTTCAATGGTCTCCCGCTGGCCAAGACGCATGATCGAGCCCTTGCCGAACGCGCGTTCGATCTGGCTGATGGCGGCGTCGAGCGCCCGGGTTTTGTCAACGCTGCTTTTGTTTTCCACGACTCGTAGGGTGCCTCTCCACATCGGTTGTTCCCCCTTATTCCATAGGCAACGGGTGTAAGCAATGACGATGAACGTACTTGTTTTGTTCTCTTTAGCAAGATATTTTTGCAACCCGTTGAAATACAATGATAAAAATTTCCCCATTTGGGTAATCGTAGGCTGAGGGACGGGAAATGGGGCCGCGCGCCTACCCTTCCATCACCTCTTTGACGCTCCCGGCCAACTCCGCCAGGGTGAACGGCTTGGGAAGAAAGCGAATCGACGGGTCGCCTTCGTGGTCACCCGCCAGGCCATCTTCGGCATAGCCCGACATCAGAATGATCTTGACCTTCGTCAGTTCCTGCCGAACCAGCCGAACCAGGGTCTGGCCGTCCATGCCGGGCATCACGATGTCGCTGACAATCAGATCGATCGTCTCGTCGCCACCGCTGATGACGTCGAGAGCGCATTCGCCGTTGGCGGCCTCCAGCACGCGGTAGCCCTTGCCGCGCAGCGCCCGCGCCGCGAATACGCGAACCGCTTCTTCGTCCTCGACCAAGAGAACCGTTCCCGCGCCGGCGAGATCCCCCGTCGCCGTGGATCGAGCCGCGGCCTCCGCGGCCGCCGGAAGAAGGTCGCCGTCGGTCGTGGTTTCATCCGGGAACGACGGCAGGTAGATGCTGAACGCGGCGCCCTGCCCCGGCGCGCTGTCGACGAAGACAAAGCCCTCGGTCTGGCGAACGATGCCATACACGGTGGACAGCCCCAGGCCGGTGCCGGCCCCCACCTCCTTTGTCGAAAAAAACGGTTCGAAGATGTTGCCGATGACCTCCTTGGGAATGCCGACGCCGGTGTCGGTGACTTCGATCAATACATAGGCCCCCGGCGCCATCACCTCGGCGCCACGCTGCACCGGCTTGTCGACGACGGTACGAGAGGTTCGGATGGCCAGTGTGCCGCCACCCGGCATGGCATCGCGTGCGTTGACCGCCAGGTTGATGATCACTTGGTCGAACTGGCCCGGATCGACGCGGATCAAGCCCAGATCGCGGCCGTGTTCGAGACGAAGCTCGATGTTCGCCCCGAGTAGCCGGCCAAGCATGTTGGACAAGTCCGAGAGCGCCTCACCGACGTCGAGCACAACGGGCTTGAGGGTTTGCTTGCGCGAAAACGCCAGCAGTTGCCGAACCAGGTTCGTCGCGCGGATGGCGTTCCGGCGAATCTGAACGATGTCGTCGAACGACGGGTCCCCGGTGTCGTGGCGGGTCAGGAGCAAGTCGCAGAAACCAAGCATTGCGGTCAGCAGGTTGTTGAAATCGTGGGCAATTCCGCCGGCGAGTTGGCCGACCGCATGCATCTTTTGCGCCTGGATGAACTGCACTTCGAGGTCTCGCGACTCCGTCGCATCCATGAAGTGCACGATCAACCCGGTAACCTCGCCGTCATCCTCGAGACGGCTGACGTACAGAGACGCCGAAAGCTCGCGCGCCCCCGGACCGGGGACGCGGACACTCTCCAGCCGCGCCGCCCGCATGGTGCCCATCACCACCTTCGACAACTGGTCGGCGACGTCGTCGCAATCCTCCCGGGCGATCCGATCGACGAATGCCCTGCCGACCACCTCGTCCCTCGAGACGCCAAGCAATTTCAGCAACGCCCCATTGCAGTCGATCACCGTGCCGACGAGGTCGAGAAAGAGAATGCCGACGGGCGCTTCGCTGAACAGCCATTTTAGTCGTTGTTGGGCGAGACGCAGCTCGTGAAGCGCATCCTTCGGAGGTCGCGAGGCTCGACTTCGGCCTGTTCCCGTCATGGCAATTCCCCCCCCAACTCCAGTCAGGCCCTAAGACAGCTCGCCCTTGAGGCGCATCACGTAACCAATGACCTGGGCCACCGCCTGATAGTGCTCCGGCGGGATCTCCTGATCCAGTTCGACCGAGGCGTAGAGGGCTCGGGCAAGCGGTGGATTTTCGACCAGCGGCACTTCGTTTTCCTCCGCGATCTCGCGAATGCGTTGCGCCAGAACGTCCGCGCCTTTCGCCACCAGCTTCGGCGCGCCCATCGCCTCCATTTCGTAGGAGAGAGCGACGGCGTAGTGAGTCGGGTTGGTAATCACCACGTCGGCCTCCGGCACCGCCGCCATCATCCGCTTCTGCGCCCGCTCCATCCGCAGCCGGCGAATACGGGCCTTGACCTGGGGATCGCCCTCGGCCTGCTTGTGTTCGTCCCGCACTTCCTGCTTGGTCATCCGCATCTGCTTGATGAAAGTGTGTCTCTGGAACACGTAGTCGAGCACCGCAATGGCCGTCATCACCGCGACCGTACCGGTGGTCAACAGAATGGCGGTCAACTGAATGCGATCCAGGATCTGTCCCAACGCGAACGACGAGATCAGTTCGATATCGTCCATGGCGGAAAAGACAAGACCGAACGCCACCGCCGCAACCGCCGTCAGCTTCATCAGCCCCTTGGCGAACTCGACGACCGTGCGCAACGAGAACAACCTCTGGACGCCTTTGATCAGCGAAATCTTCTGCAACTGCGGAGCGATTTTTGTCGGCGCCCACAGGAAGCCGACTTGGCCGACATTGGCGACGATGGCGAGAACAACCATCAAGCCGATGATCGGAGCAACCGCCCAGCCGATATCGAGAAGCAGCCCGCTCAACGCTTCCTGCATATTCTCGACATCGAGGGAAATTGCGTGAGGCGACTCGACGAACGTCAACGCCGTCGCCATCACGCCGTGCATGATTCCGGGCGCCAAGACCACCAGTCCGTACGCCGCACCCAAGAGGATCGCCCAGCTCTTGACCTCCTGGGAGACCGTGACTTGCCCCTTTTCCCGAGCACTCTGCAGCCGTTTGGGTGTCGGCTCTTCTGTTTTCGTTGCGTCGTCTTGCTGTTCGGCCATCCGTGTGTCCGGGGTAGGCGGCGGCGAGGCGGTTAGGGAGCGACGAACATGCCGATTCCATCGGCAAAGCGAGCGAGAAAC
>JAUXFS010000015.1 GCA_030622775.1 Rhodospirillales bacterium
ACCACCGAAATGGTCGCCTTCGAGTGGTTGGCGAGAGCCGGGACCCCGGAATTCAAGGAAATCAGTGCGCTGATCAAGTAGGCGGTCGGGGAGGACGGCGACATGTCAGGCAAACTCCCGCTGGTGCTGCTTCCGGGGCTCCTTTGCGACGCGGCGCTCTGGCAAGATCAGATCAAAAGCCTCTCCGATATCGCCGAGACGACCGTCGCCGATCTCGGCCGCGACGACCAACTCGGGCCCATGGCCCAACGGGTGTTGTCCGAGGCTCCCGAAAGCTTTGCGCTTGCCGGACTGTCGATGGGCGGCTATGTGGCCCTGGAAATCGCCCGGCAGGCCCCGGACCGCATCGCCCGGCTGGCGCTTCTTGACACGTCGGCGAGAGCGGACGGCTACGAGCAGACCGCCCGCCGACAGGCGCTTATCGCCCTCGCGCGCGGGGGCGAGTTCAAAGGGGTCACACGGCGTCTGCTCCCGCAATTGATTCATCCCGACCGGCTGAACGATTCCCAACTCATAGAAACGGTCTTGGCGATGGCCGAGCGAGTGGGCCGGGAAGCCTTCCAGCGCCAGCAGCGGGTGATCATGAACCGACCGGACAGCCGTCGCGACCTGGGCCTGATTCATTGCCCCACGCTGGTGCTGTGCGGCCGGCAGGACATCCTTACGCCTCTTGCCGTCAGTGAGGAAATGGCCGAAAAGATACCCCGCGCCTCGCTGGTGGTCATTGAAGACTGCGGTCACCTCGCGCCCCTGGAACGGCCGCAAGAGGTCAGCGCTGCCCTCCGCGATTGGCTTAGGACTTGAAAAAGGAGATCAATAATGTCCTGTATCCTATTGTCACACAAGGGGATTGAGCCGCGTATCGCCGACAACGTATTCATTGCCCCGACCGCAACGGTGATCGGCGACGTCGAGATCGGAACGGACACCAACATCTGGTTCGGTTGCGTCCTTCGTGGTGACGTAAACGAGATCCGCATCGGCGAACGCACCAACATCCAGGACGGCACCATCGTCCACGTCTCCAGGGAGACGTACGGAACCTATATCGGTTCGGACATCACTATCGGGCACATGGCGCTGATTCATGCCTGCACCCTGGAGGACGGCTGTTTCATCGGCATGCAGGCGACGATCATGGACGGCTGCGTGGTGGAAAGCGGCGCCATGGTCGCCGCCGGCGCCCTGGTCACCCCCGGTAAGCGGGTGGGCCGGCGCCAGTTGTGGGCCGGTCGGCCGGCCAGACCGGTGCGCGAATTGAGCGAGACCGACCGCGCGGACATGGCGGCAACGGCGCCGCACTACGTCAACTTGGCCCGGGAGTATGTCGAGGCCGGCCACAGCCTGGTCCGCAAGGCCCATGGCTAGTACCGACCTTCACAATTCCGTTGCCGCATCCGATCGGGGAGCGGCGGCCGGGGGGCTAATCGCCGAGGTTCTGGAAGGACGCCGCAAAAGTATTGCCCGGATGATGTCGCTCGCCGAGTCGACGGGGGAGGCCGGCCGCGAGGCGCTCGCCCAGATCCATCGCCACACCGGGCGCGCCCATATCATCGGCCTCACCGGCGTGCCCGGGAGCGGCAAGTCGACCATGGTTCGCGCATTGGCTCAGAAATTCCGTACCTCCGGCCGCAAGGTCGGCATTGTCGCCGTCGACCCCTCCAGCCCGTTCACCGGCGGCGCCATCCTCGGGGATCGGATCCGGATGACCGAACTGTCCGGCGATCCGGGCGTTTTCATCCGAAGCATGGGGACGCGCGGCGCGCTCGGCGGCCTTGCCCACTCCACGCTCGACGTCGCCGACGTTCTCGACGCCGCCGGCTACGAATTGGTGCTCATCGAGACGGTCGGCGTCGGTCAGGACGAGGTCGATATCGTTCAGGCCGCGCACACGGTGGTGGTGGTCTCCGCCCCTGGTTTGGGCGACGAGATTCAGGCGATCAAGGCCGGCGTCCTGGAGATCGCCGACATTCACGTGGTCAGCAAGTGCGATCGTCCCGACGCCACCCAGACCGTGGCCAATCTCCGAGGCATGCTGGCGCTTGGCGCGGCCGCGATGGGAGAAAGATCGACGTGGATGGTGCCGGTCCTGCGCAGCAGCGCGCAGAACCGGGAAGGTATCGACGCGTTGATCTCCACCATCGACGCCCACCGCGCCCACCTCGACGACAGCGGAGAGATCGAGAATCGGCGCCGCGAGATCGTCGAAATGCGCATCCTGAAGGCCGCCGAGGATATCGTTCGCGATCGCTTGCTCGGGCACGGTCGCAACGAACTCGACCAGGTGCTCCGCCGCGCGATGTCGCGGGATATCGATCCCTACGCGGCGGCCAAGATCCTGCTCGGGACAAGCACCGACCAGGACGGACTCTGAGAGCAAGAAAAAACCGGCGGTCAGGCCGCTAGGGCATGACCGCCGGTTCGGAACGGAAAGTCGACCGATTAGATTCTTATCGACGCATAGGGCCCCGGCGCGTCGGCGATCGGCTTGATTTTGCCGCCACCCGGCTCACGGGCCGGAACCTGTGCCTTCCCGGACTGCTTCTTGGCCCACGCATCCCAGTCCGGCCACCACGAGCCGTCCTTCTGCTTCGCGTGCGCGAGCCATTCCTCGGGATCCGCCGGCGGCTTCTTGTCGGTGAACCAGTAGCAGTACTTGTTGGATGCAGGCGGGTTGATGACCCCGGCGATGTGCCCGGACGCCGCCAGGGTGAAGTGGATCGGTCCGGTGAAAAGCTGGGTTCCCATGTAGGTCGACTTCCAAGGGGCGATGTGGTCCTCGCGGGCCGCCAGGAAGTATGTGGGGACCTTGACCTTGCCGAGGTCGATCGGCTCGTCCGCAAGGGTGATGACGCCCGGCTTCACCAGGTTGTTTTCCAGGTAGAAGTTGCGCAGGTAGAAGCTGTGCATGGCATACGGCATACGGGTCGAATCCGAGTTCCAGTACAACAGGTCGAACGGGAACGGATCGTTGCCGAGCAGATAGTTGTTGACGACGAACGACCAGATCAGATCGTTCTCGCGGAGCATGTTGAAGGTGGTAGCCATCTCGGAGCCTTCGAGATACCCGCGTTCGGCCATCTTCCCTTCGAGGAAGGAAATGGTGGCCTCGTCGATGAACACCCCGAGCTCTCCCGGCTCCGAGAAGTCCAGCATCGTGGTGAGGAACGTACCGCTCTTGATCCGGTCGTCGCCCTTGGCCGCCGCGTAGGCGATGGTCGCCGCCAGCAATGTGCCGCCGATGCAGTAGCCGACGGCGTTGATTTCCTTTTCGCCGGTCGCCTGCTCGACGATGTCCACGGCCTTCATTGTGCCGTCGACGACGTAATCCTCGAACGACTTCTGGGCGAGCGTCTCGTCAGGATTGACCCAGGAGATCATGAACACCGTGTGGCCCTGATCGACGGCCCACTTCACCCACGAGTTCTTCGCGCGCAGGTCGACGATATAGAATTTGTTGATCCAGGCCGGCACGAACAGAAGCGGCCGCTTGACGACCGTATCGGTGGCCGGCGTGTACTGGATCAGCTCCATCATCTCGTTGCGGAAAATGACCTTGCCCGGGGTGGTGGCGATGTTCTCGCCGATCACGAAGGCGCTGTAGTCGGTCTGGCTGATCCTGAGGCTCCCCTTGCCGCGCTCGAGGTCGATCAGGATGTTCTTGAGACCGTTGATCAGGTTCTCGCCCCGGCTCTCGATGGTCTGCCGGATCACTTCCGGGTTGGTCATCGCGAAATTGGTGGGGGAGAGCGCGCTCATGAACTGCCGGGTGTAGAACTCCACCTTCTCCTTGGTCTTGGCGTCGAGCCCATCGGTGTCGTGGACCGACTGCTCGATCCAGCGCGACGTCAGAAGATACGACTGCTTGATGTAGTTGAAGACCTCGTTGTCTTCCCAGGCCTCGTCCTTGAACCGCCTGTCGTCCCGGTTCGGCTTGACCAGCGATTCGGTCTCCTGACCCATCATACGGCTCGCGGTGTTCTGCCACAGCGCCATGTGATCCTGCCACAAGGACATCTGCGCCTGCACCATCTTGCCGGGGTCGGCCATCATTTGCGAGAACAGCTCGAAGAACGTATTCCCGATGTTCAGGGGGTCGGAGGGCGCGGCCTGGCTTGGATCAGCGCAATTCTTGCTCAGCCAGTCGGTGAGTATCCGCTGACTGCGTTCGGCAATTTCAGCCATCGATTTCGAAAGTTCAGCGGGGTCAGGCATCTGTAGTTCCGTGCCTTGTTGATCGGCCATGACTCAATCCTTTATAATCCCTTAGAGCTAAATGCCGGATTTGCGGGAGGCAGTGCCCTGCACCGGCGAGCTTGCGAGCATGAAACGAGAGGGCGGACGCGTTCGTCCATCGGCGGTGTTTATAACCCCTTAACTACCTTCGGGCAATGTTGAAGTCGCGAGCCCTGCCTGTAGGAATTGGGTCCACAACGAAGGAGGCAAGGGAAGCCATGCACGGTGATATCCGAGAGGGGCGCAAGTGCACGAACCTGGCCACCGCGCTTCTGCTCGGGGCTTTCCTCGCGGCCGCGAGCGGCTGCTCTTCGACCGTCGACGAGGCCGATCAGGCAGCGGGTCCCGGGGGGGACGCGTCGTCGGAACGGACTCCTGGCGCCACCGAGCCGTTTCCCGTTCTCGGGAGCGTGCCGGAGTCACCGACAACCAGCACCCCCGAGCAACGTCGGGAACTGGCCGAAGGCCTGGTCTCCGATCGCGCGCGGGGCGGGTACTCCGACGAGGCGACGGCTTTCCAGGGTGAGCCGGCGGCGCCGCTCCAGCCTCCCGAACAGCTGGTTACCGAAGCGGAAACCCCTTCATCGCTTTCGTCGCAGATGAGCGCCGTCACGCCGCCGTTTTCGGGACCGCCCGAGGCCTCGGCGACGCCCGGCCCTTCGCCGATCGCGCTAATCGTGCCGACCCCGCAATCGCCACCCACGGCGCCACCCACGGCGCCACCCACGACACCGACCAAGGCGCCATCCACGTCGCCGCCGGTTCCGGCAGGCATCGCGGCGGCCATGGGGACACCCGCGGCGCCGGAAAGAATGGCCGCCCAAGCCGTGACGCCGCCGTTCTCGGGCTCGACGAGTCCGCCACCACAGCCCTTCCCGCCACCGGTGGCGGAAGCCCCGGCGGAGGCGACCGCCCCGGTCGCCGCGCCTCCGGGAGGAGGGATGGAGAGGGCGATCGAACCGGGTTTCCTGGGGCCGACCAGCACCCCGCCAACGCCTCTCGCTCCGCTCCCGGCAACCTCGGCCCCGGCAACCTCGGCCCCGGCGACGTCGACCCCGGCAACGTCCACCCCGGCGGTATCCGCGCCGCCGCCTTCGGTCGCCGCCGTTTCCGAGCCATTTGTCCCGCCACCCCCGGCCACCGCGAGCCCTTCGTCCTCGCGGGCAGGTCCCGTCGGGGTTGAGAAGACCTACCAGGCGCGCCTCCAGGAATCTGTGCCTATGGGTGGGACGCCTGTATTGCCGCCGACAATCTCGCCGCCGGCCGATCCCGACAAGCCCCTGGTCACGGTCGTGGTCTCGTCCGATGGCGTCGAGAGTTACAAGGACCGTCCGGTATTCCTGCCGGAGCTGTCCCCGGAACCGACCCGATTCGACAGATTCCCGTCTCCGGGGGGAGACGAGCCGATGGTGGCGGCGACAACGGGCAACGGCTCGGTAAAGGTGGCGACAATCCTGTTCGAAGATGGCTCCGCACGGGTCGGCAGCCGGGAATTGGGCATTCTGCGCAAGGTGTCGACGCTTCATCGACAGCGCGGCGGGACCATCCGGGTGGTTGGCCATGCCAGCAGCCGGACGCGGAACATGGATAAGGGCCGTCACAGGTCGGTGAATTACGGGATTTCGGTGGAACGGGCGAGCGCGGTGGCGCGCGAACTGGCGAAGCTCGGCGTTCCGAACGAGATGATCGTCGTCTCCGCCCTGGCCGACGAGCAGCCGGTTTACTACGAAGTAATGCCGTCAGGAGAAGCCGGCAACCGGCGAGCCGAAATCTATATCGACTATTGAACCGGTTTCCGCGATAGATAGCGCTGAGCGGAAGGTTCGACCCTTCCGGCGATAAATATGCCGCCGATATCGGAGCGGCGCGGGCGCGTTTGATGCGACCGGTTCTTTAGGTGAGTAGGTATGGAGAGCGAATTTCACGCGGTTCGGCGTCTGCCGCCGTACGTCTTTGCCGAAGTCAACGCGATGAAAGCGCGCGCCCGGGCCGCCGGCGACGACATCATCGACTTCGGGATGGGCAATCCGGATTTTCCGACCCCTCGGCACATCGTCGACAAGCTGACCGAGACGGTGCAGGATCCGCGCACCCACCGCTACTCGGAATCACGCGGCATCAAGGGCCTGCGCCGAGCGGTGGCCGGCTACTTCGATCGGCGCTTCGGCGTCGACATCGACCCGGAGACCGAAGCCGTGGTCACCCTCGGATCGAAAGAGGGGCTTGCCAATCTGGCTTCGGCGATCACCAGTCCGGGGGACGTGATTCTGGTTCCCAATCCCAGCTACCCCATCCACCAGTTCGGCTTCGTCATCGCCGGGGCGGCGGTGCGCAACATCCCGGTGCGCGCCGACCACGAGTTTCTGGCGGCGCTGGAGCGGGCGGTCAGGCACAGCGTGCCCAAGCCGACCGCGGTGGTGCTCAACTATCCCAACAATCCGACCGCGGAACTGGCGAGCCTGGATTTCTACGGACAAGTGGTCGACTTCTGCCGCCGTCACGAGATCTACATCCTCTCCGATCTGGCCTATGCCGAGATCTACTTCGATGGCAATCCGCCGCCGTCGATCCTGCAGGTGCCCGGCGCCAAGGACATCGCCGTCGAGTTCACCTCGATGAGCAAGACCTACTCGATGCCCGGCTGGCGCATCGGTTTCGCTTGCGGCAACGCCAAGCTGATCGCGGCGCTCGCGCGGGTGAAATCCTACCTGGACTACGGTGCGTTCACGCCGGTGCAGGTTGCGGCGACCGCGGCTCTCAACGGCCCCCAGGACTGCGTCGCCGAAATGCGGGAGCACTATCGGTCGCGCCGTGACGTGCTCATATCGGGGCTGGCCAACGCCGGCTGGAAGGTGCCGTCACCGCCGGCGACGATGTTCGCCTGGGCGCCGATCCCGCCGGCGTTCAAGCATCTCGGATCGCTCGAGTTCGCCAAGCTGGTGATGCGGGAGGCAAAGGTCGCGGTGGCTCCGGGCATCGGTTTCGGGGAGCACGGCGATGGCCACGTGCGTTTCGCACTGGTCGAGAACGCCCACCGCATTCGCCAGGCGGTGCGCAACATCAAAGGGTTTCTCGGCCGCTATCACAACGTCATCGAGAACGCGGAAAAAACGATCTCCGCAGCCGAATAGAATAGAGAATAGATTAGAGAAGACGCAACCAAACCCCCGAAGGGTATATTAATGAGCCAACCCCTGAAAGTTGCGGTCGCCGGCCTCGGAACCGTCGGCAGCGGTACGGTCGGGCTGCTCGAGGCCAACGCCGCGCTGTTGGAACGACGGGCCGGGAGGACCATCGTCGTCTCCGCCGTCGCCGACCTGGACCGGCGCGATCGAGGTTTTTCGGTCGACGGCTACGCCTGGTACGAGGATGCCGTGGCGATGGCGAAGGAGGCCGACGTCGACGTCGTGGTCGAACTCATCGGCGGTTCGGAAGGCGCCGCGAGGGCGGTATGCGAAGCGGCCATCGCCGCCGGCCGGCATGTGGTCACCGCCAACAAGGCGCTGATCGCCCACCACGGGATGGAGTTGGCGATTGCCGCCGAAGCCGCCGGGGTGACCCTGGCCTACGAGGCGGCGGTGGGCGGCGGTATCCCGATCATCAAGGGGCTTCGGGAAGGCCTCGTCGGCAACAACCATCGGCGGATCTACGGGATTCTCAACGGCACCTGCAATTACATTCTGACCACCATGCAGGCGAGCGGCCGCGAGTTCGGCGAGGTGTTGGCCGAGGCCCAGGCCCTCGGTTACGCCGAGGCCGATCCCTCTTTCGATGTGGACGGCATCGATACCGCCCATAAACTCGCCATCCTGTGCACCGTCGCCTTCGGCTGCACCCTCGATTTCGATTCCATCCATGTCGAGGGCATACGCCATGTTTCGTCCGTGGATATCGCTTTTGCCGAGGAGCTTGGTTACCGAATAAAGCTGCTGGGGATCGCGGCCCTGACCGACAACGGCGTCGAACGGAGGGTGCATCCTTGCATGGTTCCGCTCAGTGCTCCCATCGCCCATGTCGAAGGTGTTTTCAATGCCGTGGTCGCGGACGGTGATTTCGTCGACCGGGTGGTGATGGAGGGACGGGGCGCCGGAGAGCGACCCACGGCCTCGGCGGTCGTCGCCGACATCGTCGACATTGCCCGGGGGCAACGGGTGCCGGTTTTCGCGGTTCCGGCTTCGCGGCTCGAGAAATTGCCGGCGGCGGCAATGTCGGGTCATCGGGGCGCCTACTACGTGCGGCTGATGGTGCTGGACAGACCGGGCGTGTTCGCCGACGTTGCAGGCGTGTTGCGCGATCACCACGTTTCCATGGAGGCCGTCCTGCAGCGTGCGCGCGCTCCCGACGAACCGGTGCCGGTGGTGATGACCACCCACGATACCGAGGAAGCCGCCATGGTTGGCTCGCTCGAGGAAATCGCGGCGATGGCGGCCTGTGTGGAACCGCCGCGGATGATTCGGATCGAACCGTTCTGAGAATCTGACCCGGAGATGAGCCGATGTCGACGGCGGAGGGAGAGGGGAGCCAGAGGCTTTGAACACCACCGCTCGAGGACGCGATCTGGGGATCGAGGCGGTGCGGGTTACCGAAACGACTTCCCTTGCGGTTTCCGGTTTCTGCGGGCGGGGTGACGAGCGGGCCGCCGACGAGGCCGCGGTGGCGGCGATGCACGATGTGCTGCGGTCGGTTTCCATCGAAGGCACCATTCGCATCGGCGAGGGCGTCGAGAACCAGGTCGAAAGCCTCTACGTCGGTGAAAAGATCGGCTCCGGCGGCGGTGCGAAAACGGACCTGGCGGTCGTTCCGTTGGAGGGCTCGACCGCGGTGGCCCGCGGCGACCCCAACGCGCTTTGCGTCTTCGCCATGGCGGAGGAGGGCGGCTTTCTCGACACTCCCGACGTGTACATGGACAAACTGGCGATCGGCGGCGGCCTGCCGGAAGATCTCGTCGACCTGGACGAGGAGCCGGGGCGCAATCTTCGCGAACTGGCCAGAGCCAAGGGCGTCGACGTCGGTGAACTGCTCGTCTGCGTCCTCGATCGACCGCGTCACGCCGAACTGATCGCCAAAATCCGGAAGGCCGGGGCGCGGATCATGCTGATCGCCGATGGCGATATCAGCGGCGTCATCGCCACCAACTGGCCGCGGTCGGGGATCGACATCTACATGGGCGCCGGCGGCGCTCCCCACGGCGTCCTGGCGGCGGCGGCCCAGGCTTGCGGCGGCGGACAGATGCAAGGGCGTCTGCTGTTTCCCAGCGATCAGGGAAGGGAGACGATGGACCGCTACGGCATCGAACAGCCCAACCGCAAGTACGGCGCTACCGACATGGCTTCCGGCGATATCACCTTCTCCGCGACCGGTATCACGACCGGTCCGATCCTTCTGGGGGTTCGTCACCGTTACGGCAAGCCGGTCACCCACTCGCTGGTTCTGCGATCGAGCACGCGGGAAGTGCGCTGCATCGAAACCCACCATGATTCATTCCCGGTTCGGCTCTGAGATGGGGGGACCTGATCCCGCGTTCTCCGCACCGACAGGCGCACCGGCAGGCGACACCGCTCCGGCCGTTCTGGGCGTCGAACGGTCCTTGGCCGGCAAGCGCTGGTCGATGCGTCTGGCGGATGAGCGGACGGGACTGATGCTGGCGCAGCGGCTCGGCGTCGCCGAAGTGGTCGGTCGTGTGTTGGCCGGGCGCGGGGTCGGGCTCGACCAGGCCGACGCCTTCTTCAACCCCACCCTCCGACAGCTTTTGCCCGATCCCAGCCACCTGAAGGACATGGACGCCGGCGCCGAACGATTGGCGAGGGCGATCGTCGAGGGCGAACGGATCGCGGTGTTCGGGGACTACGACGTCGACGGGGCAACGTCGGCGGCCCTGCTTGCCCGGTTCCTGGCCGCGACCGGTTCGGGCGCTCGGCTGTACGTGCCCGATCGGATCAAGGAAGGCTACGGCCCCAGTGCCGAGGCGCTGCTCGGGCTCAAGGCGGAGGGTATTTCGGTCGTGGTCACCGTCGATTGCGGCATCGGCGCTCACCAGGCTCTCGAGGCCGCCGCCGCCGCCGGTCTCGACGTGATCGTCTGCGATCACCATGCGGCCGAAACCCGGCTGCCGCCGGCCTCCGCCGTCATCAACCCCAACCGGCTGGACGACACCAGCTCATGCGGCATTCTGGCGGCGGTGGGGGTGACGTTTCTGGTGGTCGTGGCGGTCAATCGTATCCTGCGCCAAAACGGTCATTACCAGACCCGGCCCGAACCGGATCTGCGCCAGTGGCTGGACTTGGTGGCCCTCGGCACCGTCTGCGACATGGTGCCGCTGCGCGGGATCAATCGCGCCTTCGTCGTTCAGGGTCTCAAGGTCATGGGGCGACGGGTCAACACCGGAATTCGGGCGCTGGCCGATGTCGCCGGTGTCGACGAGGCGCCGCGAACCTATCACGCCGGGTTCGTCCTCGGTCCGCGCATCAATGCGGGAGGGCGCGTCGGCGAGGCCGCTCTCGGCGCCCGGCTGCTGTCCACCGACGATGCGGACGAGGCGGCCGGCATTGCCCGGCGGCTGGACGAGCTCAACCGCGAGCGGCAAAGGATCGAACTCCGGGTGCTCGACGAAGCGATCGCGCAGATCGATGCTCTCGACGACCGCGAGCGCCGTTCGGCCATCCTGGTGGCCGCCCGGGAGAACTGGCATCCGGGCGTGGTCGGCATCGTCGCCAGCCGGCTGGTCGAGCGGTTCAACCGACCGGCCTGCGTTGTCGCGCTCGACGGCGATCTCGGCACCGGCTCGGGACGTTCGATCCAGGGTGTCGACCTCGGCGCCGCGGTCCACCCCGCCCGTCACGCCGGACTGCTGGTCAAGGGCGGCGGGCACGCCATGGCCGCCGGCTTTACCGTCGAGCGGGCCCGGCCCGCCGACCTCCGTGAGTTCCTGGTCGAACGCCTGGCCAACCGCGTCG
>JAUXFS010000219.1 GCA_030622775.1 Rhodospirillales bacterium
CCGGGTCCGAGGTATGGGTACCACAGGTCCGATCCAGACCACCAGGGCGGAGACTTAGAGTCGGCCGCCGCCGCCGGTGGGTTCGTCCTTGGCGGGTGCGTCGGGATCGGTTGCGTCGTCCCTCGCCCCCGGTGCGGGGCCGCGCAGGGGGACCACCGAGCCGCCGGCAGCGGCCCCGGCGGCGGGTGCGGGCGCGAGGGCGGCGAGGGCCTGTTCGAGGCGGTCCATGCCCTTGAGGTGCAGGTCGCGCTGCGGGAACGGGATCTCGACGCCGGCCTCGCGGAACGCCTTGTCGACGGCGAAGCGCAGGTCGCTGGCGACGGTCAGGCGATTTTCGACGTTGCGCAGGAAGGCGCGCAACTGGAAATCCAGCGAGCTGGAGCCGAAATCCATGAACACCACGTAGGGCACCGGCCAGGACATCACATCGGGGTGGGCCTTGGCGCAGGCGAGCAGGATGTCGCGCACCTTCTCGGTGTCCGAGCCGTAGGCGACCCCGACCGGCACCTGCACCCGACCGAGGCGGTCCTTGTGGGTCCAGTTCATCACCGCGGTCGACAGGAGATCGGCGTTGGGCAGGATCACCGCGGCCCGATCGAAGGTCTGGATCTCGGTCGAGCGCACGCTGATCCGCTTGACGAAGCCCTGGTGCTCGCCGATGACGATCCAGTCGCCGACCTTGATCGGCCGCTCGACCAGCAGGATCAGGCCGGAAACGAAGTTGTTGACCACGTTCTGGAGGCCGAAACCGATGCCGACCGAGAGCGCGCCGGCGATGATCGCGATGTTGGAGAAATCGAAGCCCATCACCCCGATGGCCATGACCGCGGCGAGGATCACCCCCACGTAGCCGATGCCGGCGGCCACGGAATTGCGAATGCCGCTATCCAGGCGGGTCCTCGCCAGCACCCGCTCCGACACCGTCTGGCGGACGAGGCGGGTGACGACGACGACGACGACGAAGACGACGATCGCCGCCGCAACGTCGATGAGGGAAATGGTGACCCCGCCGACGGTGAACCCCTCCAGTATTTCCGCCACAAACCGCGCCAGGTCCTCGCGCGCCAGCCCCCAGCGCGCCGCGATCACGTAAATCCCCGCTCCGACGAGCAACGGATCGAAGGCCGCCCGCAGCCAGAACTTTAGAGACTGCCGGCCATGTTCGCTCAGACCGAGACGAGTGCGTACCATGGAGGACCGCAGTCCCAACCCGATGACCTCACGGATCAGGCCCCGCACCAGGAACAAAGCGCCGAAAACCAATGCGGTGAGCAACAGGTTGTCGATCAGCCAGTCGCCAAGATTGATGTAGCCGACGGCGATGGCGACGATGCCGAAAACGGCCGCCGCGGCGATGGCCCTGCGGACCACGGTCCAGAAAGCGCCGCCCTGCGGCTCGGCGGCGGTGGCCGATTCCCCTTCCATCCCCACCGCTTGCGGCGGGGCGGCGGCCGGCACGCCGTCCGCGACGGGGATCGACGCTTCGGGTTCGGGTCGCCACAAGTTCGCCCGCAGAATCAGCAGAAGACCGACCCCTTCGAGAGCGTCGATGCTGAACGAGTAAAACGACCAGAGCTCCGCGGACACCACATGCTCCGGAATCGTCCCCTCGAGAAACCCGTCGATCGCAAAAACCGTGGCGAGATAAACGATGCGCCGGCTGAGAACGCGGGCGGCGTCGGGGGCCATGGGAGTGAGCCGCCATGCCGGCAGGTCCGGCGCCAGGACGGCCCGGGTCAGAGCGACGGCAAGCACGTAGTAAAACAGAACCAGGCTCAGGTTGGTAACAACGTCGTACCAGTATCCCGAAACCATTGTCGCGCCGCGGGTAACCAGGAAATAGACGGCGGCGAAAAACGACGCCGGAACGAAACCCCGCGCGACCGCCTCGACCATGGCGGCACAGAACCGCCGGGCATAGCTCGGCCGTTCGAGGGAGGCATGTCTGCCGTACTTCCAACGCAGCAGCCGGCCGACAATCCACACGACAACCATGAGAACGATGGCGCCCGCCGCGCGCAACAGACCCGTTTCGTGTTCCTCGGGCGACAAAGTCGCGTACCATTCGATCGGGCTACGCGCGATTTCCGCGATATGGGAAACGGCCTCCGGCACCGCCTTGGCCACCGTGGCGGGGGCCAGGGGAAAGGGATGTCGGGTGAGCAGCCTTTCCCTGAGCGCCGCGCGGGTCACGCTGGACAACGCCGTCTCCAGCTCGTCCGCCCTCGCCAGCGCCAGTTCCGCCTGGGCCGCCTGGGCGCGGTAAAAGGCGATGTCGTCCTTGAGCTCGCGGCGCCGCTTCGCGATCTCCTCCGGTTCGGTGGCTTCCTCTTCCTCCGCGACCGGTCCGATCGCCTGCAACAGACGCTCCCTGTTGGCGATTTCGCCCCCCGCATTCTTCGTGGTCGTCCGCGCTTCGCCGTCGATCCGTTTGATCAGCACGTAGAATTCACGATGCTGCTTCGACGTATGCTCCGAGCCTTCGGCGTAACGCTCCGCCGCAGCGAGGATCCGCTCCCAATCCGCCGCGACGGCGCTGAACGGCAGCGCCGGGCTCTGAACCTGGGCCGGGGCTTCGCCGGAGACGACGAAGCAGACGACAAGGATCAACAGCGGGACCAGGCGGGTTATCACGACAAAATACCTTCTTCGATGAACGTCACGAGGCGACCGTTCGGCATCGACGACAAGCGCCCCCATGGGGGCCGGCCCACGGGACGGATCGACACCGAGACATAGGGTCAAACCACCGGCGGATCCAGTCCGGGCATTCCCCGCCGCGGTAGGCGGGGTCGAAGCGGACCCGTCAGCGGCCCTGGGTCGCCGCGGTCCGGACCGCGTCGGCGATTTCGCGGCTGAGCTCGCCGAGCGCCTGGCTCATCGCGGCGACGATCGCCTCGTACACTTCGGTCTCTTCGGGCTCGTCGGGCTCGGCGTCTTCGCCTTCGGCCGGAGAAGAGATTTCGACAACCACGGGCACGCGGAAACGTGAGCTCTTTATCGCCGAGACCTTCCGCGTTCGCTCGTCGAAGACCACCCATCGCGCCCACAGGACGACGTCGCCAGTCTCGTCCCGCTCGAACTTCTCCAGCCTCGTCCGCACCTCGAAATCGATGGGGACCGCCCGGGACAGGGGCATTCTCGCCACGCCATCCGTCGGAATCAAGATCCACAGATTCTCGGCCAGCATCGCCGTCACATGCTCCGACAACGGCGCCGCCCAGTTGTGCAACTCGGCCAGATCCACCGTGTTCGGCGTCGGGCGGGTGACGATCATCCGGTTTTCGAGGTATTCCGGCACGTTCACCAGACCGACCCCGACGGTGATGTCGAGCTTCTCCGGCGCGGCGGCGCCACCTGCCGGCCCCGCCGAAACCGGAGAAAGCACGTAGTGGTGTAGCGGCGCGGATTCCCCCCCAAACCCAAGCATGTCCGCGCATCCGCCGAGGACGAGCAATGAGCAACCAAGGGCGAAGAGGGCGATGCGGTGAAGCTTGGCGTGCATTTATCTGCCTCCGGGTGCCTGCCTGCCAAAAAGCAGCGACTTGGGGTTTCTTTCGAGGGAATCGGCGAGGCTGCGCAACGAACGCGCCGCCCCGGCGACTTCCCGCAGCGCGCCGACCAGCTCGAAATGGAGGGGCGAGCCGGGCTCGATGACCGTGCTTGCTGTCGACATCAGTTTCTCCGCACGTTTCATCGCCTTTTCGGCGACGCTGAGCGTCGTTCGGGCATCGCCGAACATGCGCTCGGCTTCCTTCAGGGTGTCCTGCGCAGCTTCCGATGTATCCATGAAGCTCGCTGCCAACGGATCCATTCGCTTATTCAGATTTGTCAAAAGTTCGAGAGCTTGAACGATGGTTGCGTCAATGTCCGCAATAGCTTTTTCGGCATGTGGCCCCGATACAATTTCACGAACGCCGGCAACAATCGCCTCCAGGTCATCGATGATCTTCTGGAGGTCGATGTTGTCCAGCTTCTGGGCGATGCGCTTGATCGTGGATTCCAGCTTTTCGATGGTCGAGGGGATCGTCGGGATCTCGAACCGGTCGCTAGATAACCCCGAAGTTTTGATCTCGGTGTCGGGGAAAAAGTTTAAATTGACACCGAGTTGGCCGGTGACGAAGCTCTGCTGGACCAACTGCGCGCGCAATCCTTTTTTTACCATTACCTCGAGTTCTTGCTCATCGGGGGATGTCTGAACTTCTTCTACTTCAACAACTCCGTCGGGATCTATTTCGAAGAGAACTTGGGTAAAGAAGTCCAGCTTTTCGGAATCGACAAGAAGATTAATGCCCGTGACCTGTCCGATTGGCACACCCCTGAACGTCACCGGACCACCGATCTTGAGACCCTGAGCGTTTCCTCGAAAATACGACACGTACTTCTCGACTTCGGCAAACCATTGCCCGCCGCCGAAGGCGAGCACCCCCGCCACGACCAACACCACGGCGCCAATGACGAAACTGCCGATCAGCTTGGGATTCGCCTTCTTACTCATGGGTCAATTCCGCCATTTTTCTTAGAGCCTGACCTAGAATGTATTGTGTGTTTTCAAAGCCTTGTGTTCGTGTCTCCGGCAGGAGAGGCGGCCGCCGTGATGCTGGAGCATCACAAGGGCGGCTCGACGCACCGGTGCTCGAAGAAATCGCTGCCGAATACGACGGCAAACTGAAGATTTGCAAG
>JAUXFS010000220.1 GCA_030622775.1 Rhodospirillales bacterium
GAAAAGGATCCGTTGGTTCAGCCGCCCGCGTTGATTTTCTCGCGCAGTTCCTTGCCGGTCTTGAAGTACGGAATGTGCTTGGCCGACACGTTCACCGCCTCGCCGGTCCGCGGATTGCGGCCGGTCCGCGCCCCCCGCTCCTTGACCGAAAAGGCGCCGAACCCACGCAGTTCGATCCTATCGCCGCGGGCAAGAGCGCCGGTGATTTCCTCGAAGATGGTGGTTACGATCCGTTCCATATCCCGCTGATAGAGATGTGGATTGGCCGCGGCAAGGCGTGCGATCAGCTCCGACTTGGTCATCGGCGAGTCTCCCTCCCCCGAATTCACCCACCCAACCGGCTGTGGACAAGGTGGAGTGGCGCGTGCCGTTTCCGAGCGCGCGTTAGAGTTCAGGGTGCCAGAGGGAGATCAGTCCGTCAAGCCTAAGCCTTTCAGAAAAAATCGCTTTTTCGACCAAGCCGCCGAGAAAATCGCGAAGCTTGTCCTCGGGCCCTCCGATCTCCACGTCGCGCACCGGAACCGCCGAATCGACGTCGCGAACCTCATCCAGCCACTCGCGGGCCTCCGCCTCGCCACCGAGCGCGTCGATCAAGCCGTTGGCGACGGCTTGGCGGCCGGTGAACACCCGTCCGTCGGCCAGCGCGCGGGTCCGGTCACGCCCCAGTCGCCGGCGCTCCTCGACCATGCCCACGAACATCTCGTAGAGATCGAGGACCACCTCGCGCGCCGCCTCGCGGGCCTCCGGGGTGAAGGTCTCCAAAGGATTGGGCTGGGCCTTCAGCGGCGCGCTCTTGACCGACTCCGGCTTGATCCCGATCTTGTCGAGAAGCCCGGTGATATCGGCGGTCTGCATGATGACGCCGATCGAGCCGGTGATCGTTCCTTCGCGAGCGATGATGCGATCGCCGGCAAGCGCGGCCATGTATGCCGCCGACGCCGCCACCTCGCCCATTACCGCCACCACCGGCTTGCGCTCGGCGACCCTGCGCAGATGGCGATACAACGCTTCGCCGCCGACGACCGTGCCGCCGGGACTGTTGATGCGCACGATCAGCGCCCGCACATCGTCATCGTCGGCAACGTCGACAAGCGCCTGGTCGCGCTGCGGATCGTCGACGATGATGCCTTCGATGGAAATCCGCCCGATATGGGCGCGCTCGTAGAGCCCGCCGACGCGTCCGACAGCGGCGATTACCGCCACCATCACGGCGACGACCGCGACGATCCGCCACAAGGTCAGCCGCCGTTTGATGCGGCGTCGATCAATCACGATATCGGCGTCCAGGACCATGCTCGCTCCGAATGCCGAAGCTCATCCCCTGCGGAATTCAGCCGGCGGGCTTTTCCTTTTCGCCGGTCTCCTCCGGTTCGGGCTCCGATTTCTCCTCCGCCGGCGCCGCGCTCTCGGCCTCTTCTTTCGGTGCGGCTTCGGAGTCCTCCGTCGCCGCCTCCGCTTCCGGCGTTGCCTCCGCGTCCGGCGCGGCCTCGGCTTCCGGCGCGGCCTCAACCTCCGGTGCGGCCGTGGTGGCAGTGTCGGCGGTATCCTCGGCGGCGTCGCCCTCCTCCTCGGAGGCACCGGCCGCATCCTTCCCGGCGGGCTTACCCTTTTTCAAAGATTTGGCTTCGGCCCGCTCCGCCGATGCCTGCTTCTCCTTGATGGCGGCGCCAAGGATATCGCCGAGGCTCGCCCCGGAATCGGAGGAGCCGTAGGCGGCGACCGCCTTCTTCTCCTCCTCCACCTCGCGCGCCTTGATCGACAGCACCAGCTTGCGCCCGCCGTGGTCGACCTGGGTGATCTTGGCGTCGACCTTTTCTCCCGTCGCGAACCGGTCGGGCCGCTGCTCACCGCGATCGCGGGACAGGTCACCCTTGCGGATGAAGCCGGTCACCCCGTCGCCGACTTTGACCTCGATCCCGTTGTCGAGGACAGCGGTGATCGAACAGGTGACGACGGCGCCCTTCTTCATCTTGGCGACGCCCGACGCGAACGGATCGTCGACCAATTGCTTCACACCGAGGCTGATCCGTTCCTTCTCCACGTCGACGTCGAGCAGCTTGGCGCGAACGGTGTCTCCCTTGGTGTATTCGTTCGCCGCTTCATCGCCGGACTGGGTCCACGAGAGGTCGGAGAAGTGGACCATGCCGTCGATGTCACCGGGCAATCCGACGAACAGGCCGAACTCGGTGATGTTCTTGACATCGCCCTCGACCACCGAGCCCACGGGATAGTTTTCGAGGAAGGCCTCCCAGGGATTGCCCATGCACTGCTTGAGGCCGAGGCTGATCCGACGTTTCTCCTTGACGACGTCGAGGACCACCACCTCCACCTCCTGACTGGTGGAGACGATCTTGCCGGGGTGCACGTTCTTCTTGGTCCAGCTCATTTCGGAGATATGGACCAGCCCTTCGACCCCCGGCTCCAACTCGATGAAGGCGCCGTAATCGGTGATGTTGGTCACCCGGCCGGTAAACTTGACCCTGACAGGGTATTTTATCTCGACGCCGTCCCAGGGGTCCGCCTCGAGTTGCTTCATGCCGAGTGAGATGCGCTGTGTCTCCGGATTGAACCGGATCACCTGAACGTTGACCGTCTCGCCGATCTGCAGCGCTTCCGTCGGATGGTTGATGCGCTTCCAGGAGATGTCGGTCACGTGTAACAGCCCGTCGACGCCGCCGAGATCGACGAACGCGCCGTAGTCGGTGATGTTCTTGACCACCCCTTCCAGCACCTGGCCTTCCTTGAGGTTGGCGATCAACTCGGCGCGGGCCTCGGCGCGGGTCTCTTCGAGAACCGCGCGGCGCGAGACGACGATGTTGTTGCGGCTGCGGTCCATCTTCAGAATCTGGAACGGCTGCGGCGTGTTCATCAGCGGGCCGATGTCGCGCACCGGACGGATGTCCACCTGACTTCCCGGCAGGAACGCCACGGCGCCGGCGAGATCGACGATGAAGCCGCCCTTGACGCGGCCGAAGATGGTGCCGTTGATCCGCTCTCCCTTGTTGAACGCCGTCTCGAGCACGTTCCACGCCTCCTCGCGGCGCGCCTTCTCGCGGCTCAGGCCGACCAAGCCGTCCTTGTCCTCGAAACGTTCGATAAAGACGTCGACGGTGTCGCCCGGCGCCAGCGTGGTGTCGCGGCCCGGGGTGCTGAACTCCTTCAACGGGACCCGTCCCTCGGACTTCAGGCCGACGTCGATGACGGCCATGTCGTTGTTGACGCTGACGATGGTACCCTTGACAACCCGGCCTACGAACCCTCCGCCGTCGCCCAGGGACTCGTCGAGCAATGCGGAGAAGCTCTCCTTGAGGGCGGGATGGGTCTCTTCACCGGTGGCGCCGGAGGCGGAAGCAGTCATGTCTTCGTTGTTCCTCAACTCGTTGTTGATCATCAATATTTTGCCGGCCGGTTGTCTCCGGCGGTCTGGTCGCAGCATGATTGTTCGACGCCGCCGCCGGCTCGCGGCGAGCGTCGTCCGTCGGTCTTCCGGGAATGTGCGGAGCCGAAGCCACACCTATCCCAAAGGATTGCGCGCACCGACGGCCTCAAGGGCCGCGGCGAACACCCCGTCGGGATCCAGGTCGCTTGTGTCGATAACGTAAGCGTCTTCGGCCGGCTCCATCGGAGCGACGGTGCGCCCGGAATCCCGTGCGTCGCGCTCCTTCATGTCCCGCAGAACGCGGCTATGTATAGCTTCGAGGCCGCGTTCCCGCAACTCCTTAAGCCGACGGCGGGCACGGACCTCCACCGAGGCGGTAACGAACAGCTTGGCGTCGGCCTCGGGACAGACCACGGTGCCGATATCGCGGCCGTCGACGACGGCTCCCGGGGCGGCTCCCGGCGGGTCGGCGACGAAGTCGCGCTGGAAGGCGAGCAGCGCCTGGCGCACCGAGGGAATCGCGGCAACCTTGGAGGCGGCGACCGCGGCCTCGTCGCCGCGCAATTCGCGACCCTCCAGATCCTCGACCGCGAGCGCCCGAGCCGCCGCGACCGCCGCCGCCGGGTCGGACGGATCGCCCCCCGCCTCGATCGTCCGCACCCCCACCGCCCGGTAGAGAAGCCCCGAATCCAGGTAGGCGTAACCGAGGTGTTCCGCGAGCCGGCGCGCCAGCGTCCCCTTGCCCGACGCCGCCGGCCCGTCGATCGCGATCACCCTCGCCTTGCCGCTCACCGCTCCACTCCTTGGGTCCGCTCCGCGATCAGGGGTTGGAATAGGCTCCCTCTCCGTGGCGGCGGGTCTTACCACGGTCGGCAGACGAGCACCACGCCGGCTTCACTCAGAGCCTCTCAATCAGACGAAGAGGAAGTCGGCATCGGTGAGGTCGGTGGCGGCGGTGTTGCTGACGGTGATCGAGTTGCCAACGCCGTCGTAGCCGGTGATCCGCGCGTGGGTGCCCCGCTGGGTGATCGAGAAATCGCCCGTCGAGTTCACGTCCTCGTAGGCCGAAAGGTCGATCAGATCCAGGCCGTCCTCGAAACCGCCGACGGTGTCTCGCCCATTGGCGCCCGCGAACACCAGGATATCGGCGCCGGCGTTGCCGTTGAGGAAATCATCGCCGGCGCCGCCGTTCAGGGTATCGGCCCCGTCGCCGCCACGCAGGACATCGTCGCCGTCGCCGCCGGCGAGCACGTCGTTGCCTTCGTCGCCGTTGAGGGTGGCAAGGGGGATCGGAGCCAAGGC
>JAUXFS010000212.1 GCA_030622775.1 Rhodospirillales bacterium
GCCGAGATGCTGGCGCCGAAATGGTTCGACAAGAACCCGGAACTGAGCAACGAGGACAATTTCGATCAGCTTCGTTCCGCCCTCTGGAACGCGGCCGGGATGTATCGCGATGCGGGACCGGACACCGCGTTCGGTTTGTTCGCGGCCTGTTACCCTACGCAGATCCGGACCTGCGCCGATCTTGGTCTCAATCCGCTGGTCGCCAGCTTCGGCCCGGCGCTGATCGACCGGGCGATTCTCGACGGGCTGTGCAAACTGCATCAAACGTCGATCTTTGCCGCCGTCAACGCCAACCTTCCGGGCATCGCGCCGGAGCGGCTGTTGCCCGAGTTCGAGGGGTTCGACATGGCCGCGTTCCTCGCCGGTCTCCGTCCCGCCGCGCGTATTCACGCCCGCCACACCGTCGGCATGGTCGACCCGATCGGCGCCGCCGACCGTGCCGACGACGAATGGATCGACGACGGCTTGCCGGAGACCCTGGAGCAGGTGATCGCCGTCTATGGCCACCGCTATTTCAAGCTCAAGGTCGGCGGTGACGTGGACGCGGACGTGGCGCGGCTGTCGGCTATCGCCGCGGTGCTCGACCGGTTGGCCGATCCTTACGTGGTCAGCCTCGACGGCAACGAGCAGTACCGGGACGTTGACGGCGTACTTGGGCTGTGGCGGGCGATGAAGGAGGCGCCGGCGCTGCAAAGGCTGGTGGCTTCGATCGCGTTCATCGAACAGCCGATCGCGCGGGCGGTGGCGCTGGAGCGCGACGTCGGCGTCCTCGCCGCCGAAAGGCCGGTGATCATCGACGAGTCCGACGGCGATCTCGATGCCTTCGCCAGCGCCCGCCAGCTCGGATACGCCGGCGTTTCCAGCAAAGCGTGCAAAGGTTTTTACAAATCGTTGATCAACGCCGCGCGGTGCGCCCGCTGGAACCGGGAGGAGGGGCATTCGCGCTATTTTATGTCGGGCGAGGATCTGACCACCCAGGCCGGGGTGTGTGTCCAACAGGACCTCGCGCTCGCCACCCTGATCGGCGTCGACCACGTGGAGCGCAACGGCCATCACTACGTTGACGGCATGCGTGGCGTTCCGACGAATGAGCAGGCCGCGTTCCTCGCCGCCCACCCCGATCTCTATCGACGGGCGGACGGCGTGGTCCGCCTCCGTATCGAGGACGGGCGCATCGCCCTGGGCTCACTCGACTGCGCCGGGTTCGCCGTCGGCGCCGATCCGGACTTCTCGGCGATGCGGCCGATGCCGCAACGGTGATGGCGATGGCGGACCTCTCCCAGCTTTCGATCAACCAGGCCACCACCCGCGCCCAGTGGACGCTGCGCGAGGCCGCGGAGGGATACGCCCGCGCCGGCGTTCCCGGCATCGCCGTGTGGCGGGACAAGCTGGCGGAATGCGGCGTCGGCGAGGCGGCCCGCATTCTCGCCGGCGAAGGTCTGACGGTTACCGGTTTGTGCCGGGGCGGCATGTTTCCGGCCGCCGATCCGACCGGGCTCCGGGCGGCGATCGACGACAACCGGCACGCCGTCGACGAGGCGGTGGCGATCGGGGCCCAATGTCTGGTGCTGGTGGTCGGAGGCCTGCCCGCCGGCTCCAAGGACATCGCCGCCGCCCGCGAAATGGTGCGTGACGGAATCGGCGAGCTTCTTCCCCACGCCCGCGCGGCGGTCATGCCGCTCGCCATCGAGCCGCTGCATCCGATGTATGCCGCCGACCGCGCGTGCGTGAACACCCTGGCCCAGGCCAACGATTTGTGCGACGCGTTGGGCGAAGGGCTCGGCATCGCCGTCGACGTCTATCACGTCTGGTGGGACCCCGACCTGGAACGGGAGATCCGCCGCGCCGGAGATGCCGCCCGGGACGGACACAAGCGGATCCTCGCCTTCCACATCTGTGACTGGCTGGTCCCGACCACCGACCTGCTGCTCGACCGGGGGATGATGGGCGACGGTGTCATCGATCTGCCGAAGATCCGCCGCTGGGTGGAGGCCGCCGGCTACGAAGGCTTGCACGAGGTCGAAATTTTCTCCGCCGAAAACTGGTGGAAGCGTGACCCGGACGAAGTGGTCCGGGTCTGCATCGAGCGCCACCACAGTTGCTGTTAGCCACCAGCAATCTGTTCCTGAAAGCAATGACGTGTAGGGGGCGGGTGAAAAAGGGTCGCGGCGTACGCTTTTTGGGGTGATTTCCGGCAGGCGGCGGATTAAGGAATTGGCAGCCGTGCCGCCGATCGACGCGAACGAATGGCGGCTTGACGGGATGGAGTCGGAAACGACGAGGGGGAAGCGCGATGACCGAACGAACCTACGAAGTGCTCGACCGACCGGAAGTGCAGGGCGTGTTGTTCTATCCCCGACGGGATGCCGGCGTCCCGCGTCTTGCCGCGGGCGTTCACAGCGTTCGTATTCCCGTCGAAGACGATCTCCATGTCGGCGGCAAGATCTTCGCCGCGCGGCCGGGGGCGCCGGTCATCGTCTATTTCCATGGCAACGGCGAGATTGCCTCCGATTACGACACCATCGCACCGTTCTATACCCGGCTCGGGATCACCTTGTTCGTCATCGACTATCGCGGCTACGGTACGAGCGATGGCCAGCCGTCGGCGAGCGCGCTGATCAACGACGCCTGGACGGCGTTCGAGAAAGTGCCCGACATCCTCGCCGGACGTGGGATCGAGTTCGGCGACATATACGTCATGGGCCGTTCGCTCGGCAGCGCGGCGGTGCTCGAGATCGTCGATCGGGCCGAGGAGGGCGTCGCCGGGTTGATCATCGAAAGCGGCTTTGCCCATACGTTCGCGCTGATCGAGCGCATCGGCTTTCTGCAGGTGCCGGACGCCGACGAGGAGCGCGACGGTTTCGGCAATCTGGACAAAATCTCGCGGGCCGATCTACCCACCCTGATCATCCATGGCGAGCGGGACTGGATCATCCCTGTCGGCGACGGCATCGCCCTCCATGAAGGATCGCCCGCCGCCGACAAACGGCTGGTCACCGTCCCCGGCGCCGGTCACAACGACCTGATGATGCTGGGCCACAATGCCTATTTCGACGCCATCGCCGATTTCTGCGGCAAGACGGCGAAGACCGGCTGAGCGCTGGTCACGCGCGCGTGGTCGTGCCGGGACCGGGTGGATATAATCACCCCCATGAGTCGCCCCGCTTTCTCCGCCGCTCGTACACGCCTGCCCGATACGCCCGCGTTGGTGGCCGGCGTGCGGGGCGCCGTCTGGCTGTCGCCGGCGGGGGAGGTGGAAACGTTGAGTCTCGGAGAGGCGGCGCGGCGGGTCGCCGGCGATGCCGTGCCGATACTGTGTCATGGAAGGGCGGTCGCCCGTCGGCTGGGCGCGGCGCGGTTTCCCGCCTATGACGTTCTCGAGTTGTTTGCCTTTGTTCGTCCCGCCCGGTTCTGTCTGCCGACCGCGCGTGGCCTGGCTGCGGCGCTGCTTCTCTCCGTACCCGAGACTCCCGAGCAGGAGGCGGTGACGTTGTTCGCCGCCGCTCGGGCGCTCCTGGCCGAGCTGACGGCGTCGCCCGGAGAGGACGGGTTGCCGGTCGCCTGGGCGATGGCGCGTGGAAACTGGCCGTGGGGACCGGCGGTGCTGAGCGCCCTTGGCGGCGGCGAAACGCCACCCGCCCGCAACGTCGGCAACGGTCTCAAGGTGTGGAATCGTCTTAGGGAATGGCAGGACCCCGGCCCCGAGCCGCCGGCCGAATCGTGGCCGGTGGAGCCGGTCGAGGCGCGGGCCCGACTGGTTCAGTTGCTTGGCGCCGACACCGAACGCCGGCCGCAGCAAGTGCAATATGCCTCCGATGTGGCCGGGGCTTTCGCCCCCAGGGATCGCGCCGGCGAGCCCCGCGTGGTTCTCGCCGAAGCCGGAACAGGGGTCGGAAAGACGCTGGGGTACATCGCCCCGGCCGCGGTCTGGGTGCAGAAGAACCGCGGTTCGGTGTGGATCAGCACCTACACCCGCAACCTGCAGCGCCAACTCGATCGCGAACTCGATTGCGCCTATCCCGATTTCAGGACCAAGACCCGCAAGGTGGTGGTTCGCAAGGGACGGGAGAACGTTTTCTGCCTGCTCAACTTCGACGAGGCGGTGGCCCGCCTTTCGGGGCGGGATGCGATCGACGCCGTCGGTCTCGGCCTGGTGGCACGGTGGGCGGCGGCGACCCGCGATGGCGACATGGTTGGCGGCGATTTTCCCGGCTGGCTCGCCGATCTCCTGGGGCGCGCGCTGACGGTGGATCTCACCGACACTCGCGGCGAATGCATCTACACGGCGTGCCGTCACTACCGGAAGTGTTTCATCGAACGCTCGATCCGCAAGGCGCGGCGGGCCGAAATTGTCGTCGCCAATCATGCCCTGGTGATGGTCCAGGCCGCGCTCGGCGGCGACGAGCACGGACTGCCGGCCCGTTACGTATTCGACGAGGGGCACCATCTGTTCGATGCCGCCGACAGCGCCTTCTCCCTGGACCTCACCGGGCGCGAGACGGCCGAGCTGCGGCGGTGGCTTCGCGGCGCCGAGGAATCGGGCCGCTCGCGAAGCCGGGGATTGACCGAGCGTATCGGCGATTTGGTCGGCGACGATCCGGCGGCGCTCGAAGCGATCAACGAGGTGCTCGGGGCGGTGCGGGTGCTCCCGGGGGCCGCCTGGCGCCAGCGGCTCGGCGGCGGCGCGCCGGTCGGCGCCGCCGAAACTTTCCTCGCCCTGGCGCGCCAGCAAGTCTACGCTCGCGGCCGCGACGTCGGCAGCGCCTACAGCCTGGAGGCGGACGTCCGCCCTCCGGTCCCGGGGTTGGTCGA
>JAUXFS010000052.1 GCA_030622775.1 Rhodospirillales bacterium
ATTGGCCGAAACCACACCGCGTGCCGCCCGCAACAGATCGGCGAGGCTCGCGGCAACCTCCTCGTCCGTTCGCTCCGCCGCCGCCGTCGCCGTCGCCGTGCCGATACTCAGCACCATCACCGCCATCACGGACACGAACGTCCATCCCGAGCCTCCGGTCTTGCGCTTGCGCATGATCCACCCTCTCACTTGTTTATGGTTTTCCCCGACATGCCGATTGCACTTGGAGGCCGTTCGCAATTGGAGATGGGGCCGGCGGTCGCCGTTTTCACCGAAACAATCAGCCAGGCGACGATTCAATCCCCTACGACCGGCCCCTACGACCGGCCCCTACGACCGGGTAACAAGCGCCCGCGCCGCCTCCGACCGGGCTTTCGAACCCTCGGCATCGGGTGGTGAATTCAGGTTGGAAGTGCACCGTTTTTGGCGGCCATGAAGCGGCATTCCTGCGCCAATGGCCAATGATGCGACGCGCTTAAAGGCTTGAGGTCGCGCGTTTGCAAAAAAATTCGGCAAAATTTTCGAAAAAGTGCCGCGACTGTGATCTGCCTCACTGCCCGGGCCACCGGTCCTCTCCACAATCAAGCCTACGCAACAAATCAACGCCCCCGAGGCGCTCGGAGAGAGACGATGATGCAGCAAGACGTGATCCTCTGGAGCTACTGGAACGTGTGGAAGATGCCGGTCGACGCGGACTTCGCCGGCGGCTGTCCCGACGACGAGAGAAATGCCTTCGGGCGGGTCATGGACAAGGTGCGCGCCGGCGGGCCGAATGCCGCCTGGGCCGAGACGGAGATCCTCTACGTTCACTGAGAGTCCGTCCGCCGTCCGTGGAGGGCGGACGGCGGGTTTACGTGCGTGCCCTTCTTGCTTTCACCGTTCGAGCCTATGCGGATTGTCCCCCGGCGCCCCCCGCTTGCGAATCCTCGCCAGCGGCGACGACCGCGGCAGCGGCGGCCGCAGCCGCGCCAGTGGCGGCCTCTCCCGTGCCCGTGTCGACGATCACCCGGCGGGGCGCGAACTTGATCCCCTGTTGAGCAAACGCCTCCTGGACGCGCCGGAACACCTCGCGCCTGAGCAGGAACTGTTCGCCCGGCTTGGCCATGAACTTGACCCGGACGATGAACGCCGAGTCGTCCATGCGATTGACGCCCTGGGACTTGAGCGGCTGGAGGAAGTTCTTGCCGAGTTCCGGGTCGGCCATCAGCTCCTGGCCGACCTTCTTGACGATCTTGCGCACCTTCTCCATGTCGGTATCGAACGGAACCCGGACCTCGAGCTTCATGATCGCCCAGTCGCGGCTGTAGTTGGTCAGGTGCTGGATTTCGCCGAAGGGCACCGTATGGACCGGGCCGTTCTGATGGCGAAGACGCAACGAACGGATGGAGATCCTCTCGACCACGCCCCGGACGCTGCCGACTTCGATGTATTCTCCGACCCGGAACGCATCGTCCATCAGGAAGAACAGCCCGGACACGATGTCCTTCACCAGGGTCTGGGCGCCGAAGCCGATGGCGATGCCGACCACGCCGGCGCCGGCGATCAGCGGCCCGATATCGACGCCGAGTTCCGCAAAGACCATCAAGACGACGACAACCATCAGGGTGATGAACAGGAACTTCTGGAACAGCGGCAGCAAGGTCTGCAGACGCGAACCGCCCTTGCCGCCGGCCTCCCCTTCCATGTCCCCTCCTTCATCCGCATCGCCCTCCTCCTCGCGCATCTTCTGATTGATCGCGGTCTTGATGATCCCCCAGCCCGCGGAAGCCAGGACGAAGGCGATGATGATATTGAAAAGGGCGCCGGCGATGGTTTCGCCGACCCCGTGGGCGGCCGCGGCCTGGATGTCTATGTTCCAAACCTTGCCCAGGACCAGGACGACAACGACGGCGAGGACGATACGGAGGTTGCGCATGAGGACGTCCTGGTATTCGGCGCGCGCCGCCGCGACGCTGCGCGCCTTGGCGGCAGCCGCCTCTTCATCGGCTTGGTCGGGTGGCGCGAGCACTTCCTCGCCCTGTTCATCGACCTCGACGATACCTGGTGAAGCCTCCTCGCCCGAGGCCGAAGCCGGAGGAACGGCGAGAAGTTTCGAGAGCGCCGCCCGCATAAGCCAGTCGACGATCGGAATGGCGACCAAAATAACCAGACTGAGTATTCCCTGGGCGGCGGTGTCGGCGCCCGTCAACAGCCTGGTCACGGAACTGGACACCCAGATCGCCAACAGATAGCAGATGGCCACCACGTGCCAATTGGACGCCAGCAAAGTCCGCACCCGGCTCGGCGGCTCCGCTCCCTCTCCCGACTCCGAACGGATCATTTGGGCGACGACCTCGCGGTCGTGCCAGATGACGATACCGAAGCTCGCCAGGACGATGAACGCGTCTATCCTTCCGAAGAGCAACGACATGCCCTCGCCGACGCCGAGTTGGTCAAAAAAATCGCCCATCAATACGCCGACGACCAGGATACCGACCAGGACCACGACCCTTTTGTAAACCCCGCGTGCTGCTTCGTCGCTCAGCGGCGGAAGCCTCAGCGCCGATACCTTCGGCGCGAGCAGGAATCTTGCGCCGGCGTTCGCCAGACGGATGTAAATGACGATCCAGAACAACGTCGTGATCACCGTTCGAGTTGGCCCGTGATCCTGGTACAGGGCGAAGAAGGTACCGGTGGCGCACAGACCGAAGACGGCGATACCCAAGACATCGATCACCGCACGCATCAACAGGATGCAAAGCTTGTTGACCAACGATTCGGGCGCATCGCCCTTTGGATGCAAGGCCATACGCGTGAATAGGCGTCTGAACAGCCACTCGCCGGCGGCACCGACGGCGAAAATTATCGCCGTGAACAGGAGAACCGTCCAGATGTGAGAAGTGCTTCTTCCCTCGGCCAGGCGATCGACGACGAACGATCCCAGAAACGGAAAATCGCCGATCGCGGAGACCATCAGCGAAAGCCGGTTGTGCATTGCTTCGAGCTGCTCGGGAAAGGTCTCGCCGGATCCTCCGGCCACAGCGGCCTCCTGGTCGGCGACCTTGTCCAGTTGCTGGATGAGAAGCTGCCGCACATCGTCATCCGAAAGGTGCGAGAGCAGGTTCCGAACCTCCCCCCGGGTCAGATGCTCCGGCAGCACGACCGGCTGCACCTCTTCCATTCCGGCTTCGCTCGCGGATGGCAGCGGCATGCCTTGCGCCGCGGCCGGAAGGCCGGAGAACGAAAAGCCGCAGAGCACGAGGGCGGCGATAACCAGCGGCAACGCCGATCCCACGGTCATCCGTTTGAGCCTCGCTCGCAAATATTCCCAGCGTTCGGTCATGATATCTCCTCCGGCAGGACCGGCTCCTCGTTTATCGTTGGTCGCTTGCTGACTTCGACGCCGTGGCTCCGCCCCTCGGACGTCCCCCAGCTTCTTTCACATTTGAAGGGACAATGGTCAGCGCACCCTGCGCCGTCAAGGACGGCGAAACCGAGGAACGGACCGTCCGTTCCGAGGCAAGCCCCGACAGCGCCGAACAATCCCGGACATGGGATTTTTTTCTTGCGTTTGGCCCCATATGTTCCTATTGTGTTCTCGTCTCCGCCGCATCATGGCACATCACCAGGGGGAAGATCATGGAGAAAGAACGCGGTCGGAAGTCCCGGCCCGCAAGCCGCTCGATACGCCGGGCGGCCTCGCCGCAGGACAGCCTCGGGCGCTACATGAACGAGATCAAACGATATGACATCCTCGACGCCGAGACCGAAGCGACCTTGGCCAGGCGGTGGCGCGACCGACGCGACCCAAAGGCGGTCGATCGCCTGGTCGGCAGCCATCAGCGACTGGTGATCAGGATCGCCAAGGAACACCGCGGCTATGGCCTGCTGCTCTCCGACCTGATCTCGGAAGGCAACATCGGCCTGATGCAGGCGGTCGGGAAATTCGACCCCGACCGTGGCTTCAGGCTCTCCACCTATGCCATGTGGTGGATCCGCCGAGCGATCACCCAGTATGTCTTCCGCTCCTTCTCTTCGGTGAAAAGGGTCACCACCGACCAGGACAAAAAGGCGTTTTTCAAGCTTCGCGGCCTGGTGGAGAAATACCGAAAAACTTTCGACGCCGACCTGGCGCCCGAAGCCGTCGAGGCGATCGCGGCGGAACTCGATATCGCCGAGTCGGAAGTGACGCGCCTCAATCACCGGGTCGGACCCAACGATGTCTCCATCAACACCACGGTCACCATGGACCATGGCATGACCGGCGAGTGGCAGGACATGTTGACCGACACGACGATGGATCTCGAAGCAACCGTCATCGAGGCGGATGAACGGGAAAAGCGGCGGGTACTGCTCCGCCAGGCGCTGGAGATCCTCGACAGGCGCGAGCGGCGCATCATCACCGAGCGCATGCTGAGGGAGGAACCGGCCAGTCTTTCCGAGTTGGGCGATGAATATGGCCTTTCGCGCGAGCGCGTCCGCCAGATCGAGCTCCGGGCATTCGAGAAACTGAAGAAACGGATGTGCAATTCCGCCCGGGATGCCGAAGCGCCCGCACGAGACCGGCGGCGTGAAAACACCGGAACGGGACGGAACGGCGGGCGCACACGGTCGGAGATGGTCTACCGCTTGGCAAGCTGAGAGCCCGCCCAATCCCGCGTGACGCAGCGGTCGGACCGTCGATGGAACACGCGGCGTTGCGTCGCTCCCATTCCCGTATTAGGTTGCCCGTATTGGGTTGATTGTGCTGGCCTTGAGCCACGTGCAACGGAGTTGCTAGGCAAGGTGAACCGGCCTCTCATCATCGCCGCCGTCGGTGTTCTCGTCGTCGTTCTCGCCATTGGCCTGAACTACTTCTCGAAGCAGCCGAAAGCTCCGGACGAGTCCGTCTCCGTGGAACCGCCGGTAACCGCGGGATCGACTCCCGCCGAACCGACGGCGACGCAATCCGTGCAGCCCCCCACCTTCGATGTCGTGCGCGTCGGGCCGCTCGGAGATACGGTGATGGCGGGCCGCGCGGAGCCGGGGAGCAAAGTGTTCATCATGGAGGGCGATACGAGTATCGGCGAAGTGATCGCCGATGAGCGGGGCGAGTGGGTGTTCGTCCCCGAAACGCCCTTGCCCCCGGGCACCCGCCGGCTCGGCCTGGAAATGCGGATCGAGGGCCGACCGCCGGTACAGTCCGACAGACTGGTCGAGATGATCCTGCCGGAACGCGGAAAGGATATCGCCGGCCGGCCGACCACCGGCGCCTCGCAGGCCCTGGTGAGAAAGGTGCCGCGACGCGGTTTTGGTCCGACCCATGTGATGCAGATGCCGTCGGAAATGGGCGACGCCCTGGCGCTCAGTATCGACGTGATCGACTACGACGACGCCGGTCGCCTGAGTATCGGTGGCAAGGCGCCTCCGGGATCGACGATCCAGCTCTACCTCAACAATGACCTGCTCGGCCGAGCCATTACCGGACCCGATGGCCGCTGGTGGATCACGCCCGAGCGAAGGGTCGAGCCGAACGTCTATACGCTTCGGGCCGACCAGATCGACGACGAAGGCAAGGTCGTCGCGCGGGTCGCCATTCCGTTCGCGCGCAGCGAGCCGCTGGCGGGATTGGGGGAGGACACCGTCGTGGTCGTTCAGCCGGGCAACAGCCTGTGGTGGATCGCCCGCAACACCTATGGCAGCGGCCCCGCCTACACGGTGATCTACGAGGCCAATCGCGACCAGATCAAGGATCCCGACCTCATTTACCCCGGGCAGGTGTTCGCGCTGCCGGCAACCAACTGATGGATCGTTGCCGCGCCGACGGGTGCAAAGCGCCATCCGACTTCCAAACAGGCCCTTAACGTCGCCCGCCGCGGCGGCTACACTGCCGACCGAAATGCTGAAAACCGTTCTCGTCCCCATCAACCGCGCCGGCTGGCCGTTCATCGGCCTGTTCGCCGCCGCCTCCCTGGCGCTGACGGCGGTCGCCCTGCCTCTGGGCCTGGTCGGCGCCGTGCTCACCCTGTGGTGCGTCTATTTCTTCCGCGATCCCGATCGGACGACCCCCACCCGTCCGGGGCTGATCATCAGCCCGGCCGACGGCGTCGTCCAATCGATCGTCCCGGCGTTGCCACCGCCGGAACTGGGCATGGCGGCGAAGCCGCTGACACGTGTCGCGGTATTCATGAATGTCTTCGACGTCCACGTGAACCGGATCCCGGTGGACGGTACGGTGACGCGGCTCGCCTACACCCCCGGTCGCTTCTTCAACGCGTCCTTGGACAAGGCGAGCGAGCACAACGAACGCCAAGCCATCCTCATCGCCACCAACGACGGCCTCGAGGTCGCCGCGGTCCAGATCGCCGGGCTGGTTGCCAGACGGATCAAATGCATGCTCGTGGAAGGGCGCCACGTGCGGGCCGGTGAGCGTTTGGGGTTGATTCGCTTCGGCAGCCGGGTCGATGTCTACCTGCCGGAAGGCGTCACACCGCTGGTCGCCGTGGGTCAACGCAGCATCGCCGGCGAAACGGTGATCGCCGACGTCCGCGCCCAGGAACCGGCACGCGAAGCGGAGCGGCGCTAGTAGTCTGGGAACAAGCGTGATGGAAATCCGACGGCAGCGGCTGAAGAACCTGCATATCAACCGCATGATCCCGAACATGCTGACATTGCTCGCGTTGGCGGCGGGGCTGAGCTCGTTGCGGTTCGCCCTTCAGGACCGCTGGGAATACGCGATACTGGCGATCGTCGCCGCCGGGATCCTCGACGGCCTCGACGGCCGCATCGCCCGAATCCTCAAGGGCGCCACCAAGTTCGGCGCCGAACTGGATTCGCTTTCCGACTTCCTCTGCTTCGGGGTGGCTCCCGCCATGACCCTGTATTTGTGGGCGCTGGAGGATGCCGGCCGGTTCGGCTGGTCGCTGGTTCTGGTACTCTGCATATGCTGCGCTCTCAGGCTGGCCCGGTTCAACACCGACGGAAGCGAGGAGAGTACACCGGCCTGGACCCGCAACTTCTTCGTCGGCGTGCCGTCGCCGGCGGGGGCGGGCATGGCCTTGTTGCCGATGATCCTGTGGTTTCAGTTCGAAGCGGACTTCCTCAGGCACCCGATCATGGTCGCGGTGTTCATGCTGGCCACGTCCGCCCTGCTGGTCAGCCGCATCCACACCTTTTCGTTCAAGAAGATCGGCATTCCCCAAAGCTGGATCCTGCCGACGATGGCGGCGATCGGCCTGTATCTCGCGTTTCTGGTGAGCGCTCCCTGGATCACGCTTTCGCTGACGATGGTCGCCTACATGGCGTCGATCCCGTTCAGCGTCCGCGCCCACCGGCGCAACGCCGAGCGTCACGACGCGGCGGTGGCCGACGTCCCCGCCGCCGGTCACTCGAGCGAGTAGTACCTACTTGCACTGCTCGGCAAAAACGTCCGGGGGTAGCTTCATCGGGTTGCGGACCACCTTCACCCCCGACGGCAGCGGTTCCCCGAACATCGCCCGCAACGTCGCTTCGTCCAACTGGGTGCTGGCCGCCAAAGTCATGTGACGCTGGAAGGTGGTGAGCGCCGCCTCGGTCGTCGGCCCCCAGAAACCGTCGGCCGGCCCCGGGTCGTAACCCCAGGCCCGGAGCTTCTGCTGGACGGCTCTTACGAGTTTTCTGCTATAGGAATACTTGTAGCAAACGACCTGCTCCTCGGCCGACGCCGGAGGAGGCGGGAACAGCGCCATCACAACGAGGCTTGCCGCTGCGGTCAGAATCAGTGCCCTCATCATGTCGTTCCTCGGCCGAACCCGGCACGCACCCCGTCACCGGGAACTCACCGGAACCCGCCTGATTTTGCGGCGCATCGGGCACGTTTGCCAAGTCCATCGTTGAACGACGTCGCGCGCACTCTTCCACTCGAACCCCTCCCCTCGCCAAGCTCGCTAAAAAATACCTGGATTCAAAACGTTATACGGCTGAGTTGTCCTCGGGGCATCTTGGTCGCGACGGTAGCGGCGTCCGCTTGGAGACCGCCTTCGGCTCGCCTCGGCCCCGTTGCATACGGGCCTCGGCTCAACGAGCCCCGGGGCGATTCGGGAAAACCAACCGAAACCGTTCTCCGTCAAAATTTCGCCCCATTTGGAGACCACAAACCGAATATGGCGATGGACATCCACCCCACTAGGGGGGATGTTGCGCTGTGCTTCGCTGAGTTAAAATTTTTCATGATCTGTTACGAAGGGGGAGGAAACGATATGCGGAAAATGTTCCTTGCGGTGGTATTGTTGTTCGTGTTTTCGGCTGGCATCGGTGTGGCGATGGCGGCGGGAGAGAATGGTAGCCCCACCGAAGCCAAGGCGATGTTGGAAAGGGCGGTCGCGGCGCTCAAGGCCGACAAATCCAGCGCTTTGAATATGTTCAACGAACGCTCGGAAGGCTTCGGAGATCGCGATCTCTATGTCTACTGCGGCGGCGCCGACGGCATATTCACCGCCCACTTCAAGGAGTCGCTTCGGGGCAAGAGCCTGAGGGGCCTCAAGGACAAGTCCGGAAAGGCGTTCGGTGAGGAGATTTACGCGGTCGCCGAGCCGGGCAAGTTCACCGAGGTCGAATATCAGTGGAACCGGCCGGGCTCCGAGACTCTCGTCGA
>JAUXFS010000543.1 GCA_030622775.1 Rhodospirillales bacterium
GAGTTTGCCTGACATGTCGCCGTCCTCCCCGACCGCCTACTTGATCAGCGCACTGATTTCCTTGAATTCCGGGGTCCCGGCTCTCGCCAACCACTCGAAGGCGACCATTTCGGTGGTAACGATTTGCGCGCCGTCGGCCCGCATCCGCTCGAGCGCCGCCCCGTGGTTGGCGATGGTGCGCGACGAGGTGGCGTCGGCAACCACGAAGACATCGCAACCGGCCTCGATGAGTTGCTCGGCCGTCTGCAACACGCAGACATGGGCCTCGATTCCGACCAGCACCGCCTGTGACCGGCCGATCTCCCGGAAGCGCCGGGCGTAACCGTCGTCGCCCATGCACGAGAAATGCACCTTCTCGACACCGAGTCGGGAGGCGCCAGCGCCGCCACTTTCGGCACCGTCGGCCCGAGGCCTCGAGGGTATTGTTCGGATACCAGAACCGGCACCTCCAGCGCTCCCGCCGCCTTCAGCAGAACCGCGGTGTTGTCGATCACCATGTTCGGGTTGGCCATGGTCGGAGCCAGTCTGTCCTGGATATCGATGACCAGGAGACAGGATCGATCGGCAGTGATCAGCATGGTCTGATGTTCCTCCAGCGCCGCAGCCGGTCAAGCTATCCGAAACACGTGGCGGGGCCAAGCGCGGATGGCCGCCAGCCGCTTTTTCGACGGAACGTTGACTTGGGCGCACGAACACCTATTATCCCCGCCAACAGTGGAATAATTGGGTCACAGCGCCGCCTTCCGGTTGCCGCCCGAGCTCCTATTGCATGGATTTTTCAGACCTCGGACTCAGCCAGGACGTTCTTCGCGCCGTTGCCGATGCCGGCTACAGCGAACCGACGCCTATCCAACAACAGGCGATCCCCTACGTGTTGATGGGGCGCGACGTTCTCGGCTGCGCGCAGACCGGCACCGGAAAGACCGCATCGTTCACGTTGCCGATGATCGAGATTCTCGCCGCCGGGCGCGCAAGGGCGCGGATGCCGCGCTCGCTGATTCTCGAGCCGACCCGCGAGCTGGCCACCCAGGTCGCCGAGAACTTCGACACCTATGGGAAATACCACAAGCTCTCGAAAGCATTGCTGATCGGCGGCGAGTCGATGGCCGAGCAGTTCAAGGTGCTGGACCGCGGCGCCGACGTGCTGATCGCCACGCCGGGGCGGCTTTTGGATGTCTTTGGCCGCGGCCGCCTGTTGATGAACGACGTCAAGATCCTGGTCATCGACGAAGCCGACCGCATGCTCGACATGGGTTTCATTCCCGACGTCGAACGGATTGTTTCGCTGGTCTCCCGGATGCGCCAGACCCTGTTCTTTTCGGCAACGATGGCGAAGGAGATTCGCCGTCTCGCCGACGCGTTTCTCTCCAACCCGAAGGAAATCAGCGTCGCGCCTCCGGCCACCACGTCGAAGACCGTGACCCAGGGACTGCTGATCGTCGACCAGGGTGGCGGCGCTCACGGTAGCCACAAGGAAAAACGCGCGGCGCTCAGGAGCCTGATCGACAGCGAGAACGTCCGCAACGCGCTGATCTTCTGCAACCGGAAGCGGGATGTCGGGATTCTCGCCCGGTCGCTCACGCGTCGCGGGTACGACGCCGCCATGCTCCACGGGGACATGGCCCAGCCGGCCCGCACGGAGGTTCTGGAACGGTTCAAGCGCGGCGAAATGAAGCTTCTCGTCTGTAGCGACGTGGCCGCCCGAGGCCTCGACATTCAGGACATGAGCCACGTCTTCAATTTCGACGTCCCGGCCCACGCCGAGGACTATGTGCACCGTATCGGCCGCACCGCGCGAGCCGGGCGCGAGGGGCGTGCGTTCACCGTGGCGACGCCCGAAGACAACAAATACGTGGCGGCAATCGAGAGATTGATCGGCACGCGGCTCCCGCGCTTGACCCTGGAAGGGATCAAGTCCGCGGAACTACAAGAAGCCCCGCCCCGGACGCGCCGCAAGGCCGGCGGCAGGCAGAGGGGCGCCGCAACCGACAACAAGCCGCCCGAAGCAGTCGAATCGCGACGCGATCAACCCAGTCGGACGAGCAGCCAAGAGCCTCGCCCGTCCCGGCCGCCGCGGCGCCAGGAGCCGGACAAGCCCGTGATCGGCATGGGCGACCACGTTCCCGCCTTCATGCTGCGCGAGCCAAAGGTTGAGAAAAAGGGATAGTCGCCCGCACGACAAGTCTGTTGGACCACTAGGGATGCAAACCATATACGTTCAAATAAAATGCGAGCTCGGGAAATCCTACCGGGTTGCCGAGGACGTGGTCGATAAAGTTCAGGGCGTCTCGGAAGTCTATTCCATTTCAGGAAAATACGATTTGATGCTCAAGTGTCACCTAGACGACGGCGCCGATATCGGCCATTTCGTCAACGAACAAATTCAAATCTTGTCCGGCGTAAAGGACACGTACACGATCATCGCCTTCAAGGCTTTCTCCTGACGGGAGGATTTGCCCCCCCGCCCCGTCAGCGCCCCTTGATCCCACCCGTTTCGCTCATCGGTCAGCTTCGGTCGCCGCTCCGGC
>JAUXFS010000414.1 GCA_030622775.1 Rhodospirillales bacterium
AATGCTGGTGTTCAGCGTGATCGTCGGCTTCGCCATCATCGGTCAAGGCGGCGAGGGCCTCGCCACCTTCACCATCCCCGAATCGCTGCTCTACATCCTCGGGCTGAGCCAGGTCATCTACGTCGGCGGCAAGGCGGTCGTGCCGCCTTCGATCGCCGATTACAACAAAATGCTCGATGAACTCCGCACCGCCGAGGACGCCTTCGTAGCGGCGGTGGCGACGCAGATCGGCTCGGGCAAGACCGTTCCCAAGACCGTGGACGAGGCGAGGAAACTCGCACCGGAGAAATACGAAACCTACGCGGAAGACGTCCGCCTCGCCGCCACCATGCACCGGTCGATTTTCGGCCTCGAAGTCCCGAAGGAAAGCCAGGACCCGCGGTTGCCGAAAGGATGACCGGCGGCCATGCCATCGTTTCCAGCCGGTTTCGATAGTCCGAACACCCGCCGCCGACAGTCACACCGTAACGACCGCATGGACTGGCGATCGGGACCGGAACGGTGGTACGGTTCGGTCGTCATGGAAAACATCGTCGGGAGCGAACCGATAGCGGGGTCCGGGAAAATGAGACGCTTGATGGGATGGCTGGCGGCGGTGGTGGTGCTGGCGAGCGCGGCCGCGGCGGGAGCGGTGGAGGAACCGCCGGTGTTACGCGAGCGGGTGGCGGCGGGAACGCTGCCAACCATGGCGGAGCGGCTGCCTTCCGCGCCGCTGATCGTCGATCCCCGCGAGCGGGGCGGCAGCCTCGGCCGCCATGGCGGGCGTCTGAAAACGCTGATGGGCAGCGCCAAGGACACGCGGATGATGGTGGTCTACGGCTACGCGCGGCTGGTGCGCTACACCCCCGAGTGGCGGCTGATGCCCGATATTCTCGAGCGGCTCGAGGTCGAGGAAGGGCGCGTGTTCACCTTTCACCTCCGCGACGGGCACCGGTGGTCCGACGGCCATCCGTTCACCGCCGAGGATTTCCGCTACGCCTGGGAGGACGTGCTCACCGATCCGGAGATGACGGCGTTCGGCCTGCCCGGATTTCTCCTGGTGGACGGGACGCCGCCGAGTTTCGAGGTGCTCGACGCGACCACCATACGCTACGCCTGGCCGAAGCCCAATCCGCACTTCCTCCACGCCCTCGCCGGCCCGCGGCCGGAGTACCTGTACATGCCGGCGCACTACCTCCGGGCGTTCCACGCGCGCTACGCCGATCCGGCGGAACTCGACCGGATGGTCGCCAAGGAGAGGCGCCGCAACTGGGTCGAGCTGCACTACGCCAAGGGCGCCCAGTACCGCAACGACAACCTCGACCTGCCGACCCTGCAGCCGTGGATGCTGGCGACCCGGCCACCGGCGTCGCTGTTCCGGTTCCACCGCAACCCCTACTTCCACCGCGTCGATCCGCAAGGACGCCAGTTGCCCTACATCGACGGGGTGGTGATTTCGATCGTGAGCCCGAAGCTGATCCCGGCGAAAGCGGCGGCGGGCGACAGCGACCTGCAGGCGCGCGCCCTCGGTTTCGACAACACCGCGGTGCTCAAGCGGGGCGCCAAGCGCAATCCCATCGAAGTGTTGCTGTGGCGCAGCGCCACCGGCGCCGAACTGGCGCTCTACCCCAACCTCACCGTCGTCGACCCGGTGTGGCGCGAGGTCCTGCGCAACCCCGACGTCCGCCGGGCGCTGTCGCTGGCGGTGAACCGCCATGAGATCAACCAGGTGGTGTTCTACGGGCTGGCCGACCAGGGGGGCAACACGGTGCTGCCGGAGAGCCCGCTGTTCCGCCCGGAGTACGCCTCGAAGTGGACCCGTTACGACCCCGGGGAGGCGCGGCGGTTGCTCGACGGCGCCGGGCTCGTCGATAGCGACGGCGACGGGGTACGGGAGTTGCCCGACGGCAGGCCGTTCAGGATCCTGGTGGAGACGGCGGGCGAGAAACCGACGGAGACCGACGTGCTCCAACTGGTCACCGATAGTTGGCGCGGCGTCGGCGTCGCCCTGTTGATCAAGCCGACCCAGCGCGACCTGCTGCGCAACCGTACGGTCGCCGGCCAGACGGTGATGTCCATCTGGAAGGGCCTGGAGAACGGCGTCCCGACACCGCGGATGTCGCCGCACGAGCTCGCCCCAACCAGCCAGGTTCAGCTCGGCTGGGCGAAATGGGGACAGCATTTCGAGAGCCGCGAACGGGCCGGCGAGCCGGTCGACGACGCCGCCGCCGCCGAACTGCTGCGGCTCTACAAGGCGTGGGAGAAGACGACGGACCCGGCGCGACGGACGGAGATCTGGACGCGGATGCTGGAGATCCACGCCGACCAGGTGTTCAGCATCGGCATCGTGCGCGGCGTCCCCCAGCCGGTGGTGGTCAGCGACCGGCTGCGCAACGTTCCGAAAGAAGGCCTCTACGCCTGGCAGCCGGGCGCCCATTTCGGCGTCTACAACCCCGACACCTTCTGGTTCGACGGCGAACCGCCGCGCTGACCCTGCGTGCACCACCCGAGCCGGGGAAGGACGCCCGGAAACAATCGACAAACGGCGATCTTCACCGGGTCTTAAGCGCCTTGTGACATCATCCGCGTCGACGCCGGGGTTGGCCTCGGCGGCGGTTGATCGATGTTGGGTGCAACATGGACGATTTTCTGCAGCGGTTCATCGACGGCATGCTCGGCCGGATCGAGGGGTTCCGGCGTTACGGGGAGGCCGGCGAGCGGTGCGACATCGCGCCCGGCGAGAGGGACGAGATCTCCACCTTCGCGCAATCCCTGGAGCGCACCGCGCTGTTTCTGGGGTCGACCGGCCTCGTCGACGCCGCCCAAGCCCTGCGCGGCGCGCTTGCGCGGGTCAACGACGGTGGCGATGCGGACCCCGTCGCCGCGGCCATCGATTTGCGTGCGAAGCTCGACCGGGCCGGGGCGGATTTGCAGGCCTTCGGTGCCCGCCGACCGACGCGAGAACCCGGATCGGCGGAAAACGCGGACGCGGGCGCGCAAGGCGGTACGCGGGTTCCCTCGCCTTCCCCACCGGAGCAAGCCGCGAGTGCGGCGGACGCCCGACCGGTAGGCGATGGCGAGGCCCGAAACATCAGGCTGGCGGTCGACGACGTGAGGATCGGCGAGCGCCTGCGGGGCCTCAACCAGGCGAAAGTCGCGATGCTCGAGTCCAAGTCGGATCGTAGCCATGTCGTTCTGTGGGCCAAGGAGTTGT
>JAUXFS010000088.1 GCA_030622775.1 Rhodospirillales bacterium
AAGCCTGACTGGAAATGAACCGTGTATTTTCATCGGGTCATCGTCCTTGGTGGACCGTGCCGGCTTCCCGACGCTTCGCGGAACCTATCCCACCCCAGGTGCTTTCACAACGATAGAAGCCCCGCTATGCTTTGACGATCCGAAGATCAATCGCCGGCGTCCTGGAGCCGAGCGGGGAAGGAGGGGAGGTTGATGGCCAAGAAGAAATCGAAAAAGAAGGATGTCGAGCGCCTGGAGAGCAAGGAAGCCGCGAATACGAAGGAAAAGCTGTCGCGCAAGGAATTCGAAAGCGAGCTCTACAAGCTTCAGGTCGAGTTGTGCAAAGTCCAGGAATGGGTGAAGGCGACGGGCGAGAAAATCGTCATCATTTTCGAAGGTCGAGACGCGGCGGGCAAGGGGGGCGTCATCAAGCGGATCACCGAACGGGTGAGCCCGAGGGTGTTCCGCGTGGTCGCGTTGCCGGCTCCGAGTGATCGGGAGAAATCTCAATGGTATCTGCAGAGATACATATCCCGCCTGCCCGCCGCCGGCGAGGTCAGGATTTTCGATCGCAGTTGGTACAATCGAGCCGGCGTCGAACACGTGATGGGGTTCTGTTCGCAGGACGAGTATGAGGCATTCATGCGCCTGGCCCCCGGTTTCGAGAGAGAACTCGTCGGTTCCGGCCTCCGTCTCATCAAGTACTTCTTTGACGTTAGTCAACAGGAGCAACATCGGCGGTTCACGGCACGCATGGAGGATCCGCTCAAGCACTGGAAACTGAGCCCGATGGACGTGGAATCGTGGCGCCGCTGGTGGGACTACACCGATGCCTACAACAAGATGATGTTGGCCAGCGACACGGATTTCGCGCCTTGGTACGTGGTCAGGGCGGATGACAAGCGGCGGGCCCGCCTCAACTGCATCTCCCACCTGCTCAGCCAGATCCCTTACGAGCCCATCCCATTCGAGGCGCCTTCCATGCCGAAACCGAAGAAGAAACCCGCGGGCATTCCCGACAAGCCCTTGTTCCAGCACATCGTACCCGAGAACTATTGATTCGGGTCGACCGTCCGTCAGCCGAGGTTCAAGCCATGACCGATTTCCGCCTTCTCCACGCCATGATCCGCGTCCGCGATCTCGACCAGTCTCTGGATTTCTATACCCGTCACCTGGGGATGGAGGTTCTTCGCAAGCAGGACTATCCCGGCGGCCGGTTTACCCTCGCCTTCGTCGGCTATGGCGACGAGAGCGGCAACACGGTGATCGAGCTCACCCACAATTGGGACCAGGAGGAGCCGTACACGCTCGGCGACGGCTTCGGCCATCTGGCGATCGCGGTGCCGGACATCTACGGCGTCTGCCGGGAAATGGAATCGGAAGGGGTCAACATCACCCGGCCGCCGGGGCCGATGAAGCACGGCACCACGGTCATCGCCTTCATCGAGGACCCGGACGGCTACAAGATCGAGCTGATCGAGAGAAAGTAGCCGCCGTCAGTTGCGCGGCGCTATGTCCGCCTCGGTGAGAAGGAGGGTGGCTTCGCCGACGTTCTTCACCGTCCCGCGCACCTGCACGGGAAGGCGTGATGCCGCGTCGATGTAGATCTCGATATCGCCACGCATTTCGAAAAACTCGAACGGTTCCGGTTTCCGTTCCGCCGACTCGTCGGCACGGGTCGAGAGCACGATCTTCAGCGCGTCGATTTCCTTGTCGATCCGCTCGTCGGTTCCCCCGCGTCTTCGCATGTAGCCCACCCGCAGGCTTTCGGTCCCGGCCGCGCGGAGTTCCGCGTGATACAGCGTCTTCTTGTTGAACACGCACAACGCGAGGGGGGGATCGCCCGCGGACATGTCGGCGGCCGAAATAACGTAGAAAAGCGCGGAGGGGTCGGAAACGTCCCGGCAGCCGGCGCGCGCCGGGCCGTAGGCATAGAAATCGCTCCTGATCTTCGTCCATGCCTCCGGCGGCCGTTCGGCTTCGTCCGAATCCTCGGGTTCGGCGCGGACGCGGCGTACCCCTTCCGGGAAATAGCGAAAAATCTTCTTGTCCGGCTCCTTACCGATCTTCAGCCGCGTACGTTGCAACGCGGACGCGTTCCCGGGCAGGAACCACACCCGGGTTTTCCAGGTCTTGTCGCTGAATAGCGGCAGCTTGGTGGACGTGCTCAAGGTCGCGACCATCAACAGCGCGCCAGCGTCCGGCGGAGGCGGGCGCGGGCCGTCCGCACCCGCCGCAAGCAGAGAGCTCTCCAGCTCCGCCGCGGGTATCGGAGCGAGCCGAACCTCCGTACGGGCGCTGTTGAGGCCGTGCGATGCCTCGAACAGAAGCCGGCTCCATCGGACGCGCTGCGGATCGAGTTCAAGCGGCGAAGACCCGAGAGTCCAGGGCGAGGGCAGGAGTGACAACAACATCGCCGTGCACGCGGCTGCGACCAGCCCTCTCGCCCTATTGCGGATCGCCATGTTCTGACCCTGCCTGCTTCCGCTTCCGGCCTAGCCGCGACGGGGTCGGGCTCTCAAATCCGCTGCGCCAGCGGCTTGAACTTGCGCTGGGTCGGGCCGGTGTAAAGCTGGCGCGGGCGCCCGATCTTCTGGGTCGGATCCTCGATCATCTCGTTCCACTGGGCGACCCAGCCGACGGTCCGCGCCACCGCGAACAGAACCGTGAACATCGACGTCGGGATGCCCATCGCCTTGAAGATGATGCCCGAATAGAAGTCGACGTTCGGATACAGCTTCTTTTCGACGAAGTAGTCGTCCTCGAGGGCGATCCGCTCGAGTTCCATCGACAGTTCCAGCAGCGGCTCGTCGCCCACGTCCAACTCCTGGAGCACCTCGTGGCAGGTTTCCCGCATGATCTTGGCCCGCGGATCGTAGTTCCGATAAACCCGATGACCGAACCCCATCAGACGGAACGGGTCGTCCTTGTCCTTCGCGCGTTTGATGTACTCGGGCACCCGGCTCACGTCGCCGATCTCCTCGAGCATCTTCAGCACCGCTTCGTTGGCGCCGCCGTGCGCCGGTCCCCACAGAGAGGCGATGCCCGCGGCGATGCACGCGAACGGGTTGGCGCCGCTGGAGCCGGCGAGGCGGACCGTCGAGGTCGAGGCGTTCTGCTCGTGATCCGCGTGAAGGATGAGGATCCGGTCCATCGCCTTGGCCAGCACCGGATTGACTTTGTAATTCTCGCACGGGTTGGCGAACAGCATGTGAAGGAAGTTCTCGGAGAACTTGAGCTCGTTTCGCGGATAGATGAACGGCTGGCCGATGGCGTACTTGTAGGCCCAGGCGGCGATCGACGGCATCTTGGCGATCAGGCGGTACGAGGCGACCATCCGGTGGCGCGGATTGGTGATATCGGTCGAATCGTGATAGAACGCCGACAACGCGCCGACGACGCCGACCATCACCGCCATCGGATGCGAGTCCCGCCGGAACCCCTCGTAAAACTTGTTCATCTGCGCATGGAGCATGGTGTGGTAGGTGATGTCGTGCTCGAACTTGCGCTTCTGGTCCGAGTTGGGAAGGTCCCCGTAGAGCAGGAGGTAACAGACCTCCATGAAGTCGGCGTTCGCGGCGAGATCCATGATCGGGTAGCCGCGATAGAGCAGGACCCCGGCATCGCCGTCGATGAAGGTGATCGCCGACTCACAGCTTCCCGTCGAGGTATAGCCCGGGTCGAAGGTAAAGAAGTTCGTATCCGAGTAGAGGCTGCGGACGTCGATGACGTCGGGCCCGGTCGATCCGCTGAGAACAGGCAGTTCGAACGTTCGCCCGGTGGCGTTGTCGGTCAGGGTTACCGTTCGGTTTCTGCCGTTGGCGTCCATGGATGTGTCGCTCATAAGCGTGTTCCCTCGAAGCTGCGGCGAACCCTACGGGAACCGCTTAGGCCGCCTACGGAAAATTTGGTCGACGAGACTCGGGCATTCAGCATTTAGCGTCCGCTCCGTCAAGCACCTGGGAGAGTCGGGTCAACGTTTCATCCCGTCCCAACACCTCCATGACCTCGAAGATCGGTGGCGAGGCCGCCGAGCCGGTCAGCACGGCCCGCAAAGGCTGGGCGATCGCGCCGAGCTTCAGCCCCTGGTCTTGCCTGGCCCCCGCGTACGCGCGGACCGCGCGCTCCAGCGCCTCGGCATTCCAATCCTCGAATCCACCGAAGATATTTCTCAGATCGGCAAGATACCCCTTCGATGCGACGTTCAAAAGCTTTGCCGCCTTGTCACCAATGGGAATGGCCCCTTCACGCGCATAAAAAGCTGCGCTTTCAGATAGTTCTTCTATTGTCTTCGCGCGTTCTTTCAAGCTTGGCATGCCCCTGATAATACGGTCGGCGGCGCTCTCGGCAAGCTTTCCGTCGAGCTTCCTCGCAAGACTCCCGAGAACCAGGCCGGCGAGCCTCCGATCATCGGCTCGGCGCAGGTAGTGTGCATTGATGCTGGTCAACCTGGACATGTCGAAGCGCGAAGGCGACCGGCCGACGCCGTCAAGGTCGAACCACTGGATTGCCTGCTCGCGGCTGATGATTTCGTCGTCGCCGTGGCTCCACCCCAGGCGCAGCAGATAGTTGCACATCGCCTCCGGCAGAAAGCCCTGCTCGCGGTAGGCCTCCACCCCCAGGGCGCCGTGCCGTTTCGACAGTTTCGCCCCGTCGGCGCCGTGGATCAGCGGAATATGCGCGAACTCGGGCGTTTGCCACCCGAACGCCTTGAACAACTGGTACTGTCGGAAGGTATTGGTGAAATGGTCGTCGCCCCGGATGACGTGGGTGATGCCCATGTCGTGATCGTCGACCACCACGGCCAGCATGTAGGTGGGCGTACCGTCGGCGCGAAGCAGCACCATGTCGTCCAGTTCTTCGTTGGCGACGGTGACCTCGCCCTGAACCAGATCGTGGATCGTGGTTTCGCCCTGTCGCGGAGCCTTGAAGCGGATGACGGGCGGCGCCCCGGAAGGCGCCTCGGCGGGATCGCGGTCCCGCCAGCGCCCGTCGTAACGAACCGACCGGCCCTCGGCGCGGGCTTTTTCCCGCATCTCCGCCAGTTCCTCGGGCGTGGCGTAGCAAAGATAGGCCTTGCCCTCCTCGAGCAGGGTCCGGGCCGCGTCCGCGTGATGCCGGGCCGCGGAAAACTGCGAAATGGCGTCGCCATCCCAGAGGAGATCGAGCCATTCGAGACCCGCGTGGATCGCGTCCACGGCCTCCTGGGTCGATCGCGCCCGATCCGTATCCTCGATCCGCAACAGGAAATGACCGCCATGGTGTCTGGCGAACAGCAAGTTGAACAGCGCCGTGCGGGCGCTGCCGATGTGAAGAAAACCGGTGGGCGAGGGGGCAAAGCGGGTGACGATCGTCATCGAGAACGCCGCTGAACCTTGATGCGCCGCAGATCATACACCGACGATTACTCCCAAGCACCAGCGGAGAGAGACGGGTATCGCTCCCCTCGACGCCGCATTCGATTTCACATATCCCGGAGAACTCGGGGCCCAGGAAATTCGGGCCTGCGACGGCAGTCCCGGATTCACAGTCGCATTCAGGCTGTTATCTTCGTGTCGGATAGGTGGCGCACGAGCTTTCTGTCGTAGCTCCTGATCTCGTTGACGACGAAGTGAATCAGCTCGGCGAGCCGCGCTTCGAGAAACTCCCGCCGGTGGTCCTTTTTGCAAAGAGCGGCGATCTTCTCCGCTTCGAGCAGCAGCCTGCCGTGGTAGGCGGCATGGTCTTCGAAGTCGTCTCCCCGATAGCCGAAATCGAGAAGAACCGCCTCTTCGTGCGAGAAGTGGCGCCTTGTGGCGTCCACCGCGCTTTCGATCGCCGTGACGCAGGCTTCGCTCTTGCGATCGTTGAAAGCTTTGATCGCCACGTTGAGCGCCTCGACGACGTCGCGATGCTCGCGGTCGATGGCATAGTGCCCGAGTTCGTCGGCATCGAGCCATTGGATCAGTTGCATGGTCGTTCCCTCACCGCGGTCCATTTTTTTCGCCAAGACCTCCGGAATGCCGCGCAATGTAACCTAACCGCGCCGCCATGTCATCGCGGGAATTGTAGTGGCCGCTTGCCGTGCTAATGTTCGGGTCCAATCCACGGGCCTGTCGGAACGGGTGAACGGGAGAGAGGAGACGGCCATGAATATCATCGTGCACTCCGACACCTTCGACATAGCCCTTCGGGTGGGACCCGATATCGCCGACATCACCGCGTACCTCGGCCGCATCGTCGCCGAATCGGGTGTTCGCGACGGCAGCGTTCACGTCTCCGCCATCGGCTCCACCGGCTCGTTGACGACGATCGAATACGAAACCGGGGCGATCGAGGATCTGAAGCGGGCGATACGCCGGCTGGCGCCGCCGGACATCGAGTACGCCCACGAGATGACGTGGCACGATGGCAACGGCCACAGTCACGTGCAGGCGGCGCTGATGGGGCCGTCGGTGGTGGTGGCGGTCCGCGACGGGCATCTGCGCCTCGGCACCTGGCAGCAGGTGGTGCTGATCAATCACGACAACCGCGCCCGCCGGCGTCCGGTGGAGGTGACGGTGATCGGCAACGGCTAGGGTCTGTGGACAATTAGGATGGCGCCGTGGCCGCCCTCGAAACGATTTCGCTGGTCGCTCGCCGCCGGAGCGGGGGCGGCGCTTCGACTTCTCGATCGGGCGAGTACACTCGTTTATATCGCGGGTACATTTGGGATGGGCGGCATGCTGGTTTGGTACGCCTTTTCCAAAACCTGGTGGCTGCTGCTCCTGGCGGTGCCGGTGCTGGTGACGGGGTTGGTTCTGGCCGTGGCGTTTCAGCGCAATCCCGACCTCGGACTCCGGTTCGAATGGCCGCTCCGCCGGCGCTGGGTGAGACCAAGACCCAGGAACCACCAGGGAAAAAATCCTTCGAACAAGATCCCCAAACCTTCATTTCGCGGTCATTACCGCATGAAAGCTGACCCGCAAACAATTTGTTGCATTGCAGCATAGTAACGATCTTCGAGAATCTTGAAAAAATGCTTTGTCAAAGATAGTTGTTCTGTAGTTAAATGGAAGGGCTCGGAAATTCGGCATACGCTCAATGACATAGGAGAGCGAAACCGGTGTCGGGCGCGGGAGAAGAGGGCAAAGTAGAAGGATTAAAAAGGGTAGGGTCGCGAC
>JAUXFS010000300.1 GCA_030622775.1 Rhodospirillales bacterium
TAGTTCGGTCGAATGGCTGATCAGCGATGGACCGGTGGACTATCCGTCTGCCGTGGGCTTCATGGAGCGGCGCGTCGAGGCGATTCGCGACGGCCGGGCGGCGGAAACCGTCTGGCTGCTCGAACACCCCCCGCTCTATACCGCTGGCACCAGCGCGGGCGTCGACGAGTTGCTCGATGCGGAACGTTTCCCCGTCTATCGAACCGGCCGGGGCGGCCGCTACACCTACCATGGTCCCGGGCAGAGGGTCGCTTACGTCATGCTCGATCTCAGGCGGCGGGGGCCGGATGTCCGCGCGTACGTGCGGGCATTGGAATCCTGGCTGATCGCGACGCTTGCCCGGCTCGGCATCAACGGCGAATGCCGCGTCGGCCGCGTCGGGATTTGGGTGAGGCTCGGCGGCGGCCGGGAAGCGAAGATCGCCGCCCTCGGCGTACGCGTTCGACGATGGATCACCTATCACGGCATCGCCCTCAACGTGAACCCCAAGCTCTCTCATTTCGACGGGATCGTCCCGTGCGGTATCGCCGGTCATGGGGTGACGTCACTGCACGCCCTTGGCGTCACCGCCGGCATGGACGAGGTCGACGCGGCCCTTCGCGAAACCTTTGGCCCGGTGTTCACCAGGCAAATACCGAACTCTCTTTGCGGTTAGGGACCGCCGAGCGGGAGCGATTGATGCAAGGAACGCTCGCTAGGGCCTGTGATGCACGAAAGGTTGATCGGGCTGAGGAACCATGAAACATTTGCTCTATCCGAGAGGGTCCCTTGGCATCTACGCCGATGCTAGTAATCTGGGTCCGGACCGGATTGTGAGTTCGCCGGGGAGCATCGGAATTTGACGGTACGGAAGCATCCGGACGCCGATATCGCGGATATGGCTTTGGCCAACTGGGAAACCGTTGCCGCGCCCGCGGATGATCTGCCCGCTGCTCTGGCGGGGACCGAGCGGCCCGGACATATCCTGCGGGCCCTTCACGAACTCGAGCAGGTCATGGCCGCCCAAGCCGAATGGCTGAAGAATTGGCATGTACACCTGTTCGCCTGTCTCGACCCTGAAAATAGCCCCGATGGTCCGCCGCCTTCTCCCGAGTTCGCCCCGTGGTGCCAGGGGCCGCGAGAGTCCGCGCTCAACCAGAATCCCGCGGTTCGAGACATCTGTGACAAGCTGCGGGTCCTGCGGCGGCAAGCCGCGCGCATCGCCAACACGGTTCGACGAACGAGAGTCATCCCGCCGACCGATTACGGCCGGTTCATGAACACGGTTCTCGACTTCAACACGGCCGTTCGCCAACTGCAGAACGACACTTGGAACAGGCTTGCCAACATCGACCCGCTGACCGGCCTCGGCAATCGACAGGCAATGTTGAGAAAGCTGAGGGTCGAATGCGACCGCCAGGCGCGCAATCGCCAGCCGTGCTGCGTCGCGCTCCTCGACCTCGATTTCTTCAAGGATGTCAACGATACCTACGGGCACGCCGCCGGCGACATCGCCCTGAGAAGCGTCGCTTCGCTGCTTGCCGCCAGTATTCGGCCTTATGACCAGGTATTCAGGTACGGAGGCGAGGAGTTTGTTCTGTGCTTGCCCAACGCCGACGCGCGAACCGCATGGGCGATCGTCGAACGCCTGCGACTGAAAGTCGCCGGTTGGTCCGTCCCGGTCAAGAACGGCCAGCACGTGAGATTGACCGTCTCCGCGGGAGTGGCGCCGCTGGACGCCGAACAGGGTGTCGATTCGGCCTTGGATACGGCCGACACGGCCCTTTACGCAGCCAAACGCAACGGCCGCAACTGCGTCTATGTCCGGAGTGCGGAGCTCCATTGACCGCGGCGCCGGCAAACCACGGCAGCGTCACCGTCCGAGAGATCCTGGTCGAGCTGGACCGGGCGCTGAACGACCACATGGTTTGGCTCAAGGTGTGGCATCGGGCTCTTCTCTGCGCGGAATCCCCCGGCGCCAGAGGGTGGGCAGACGCCCCCGGCGACCTCGGGCGGTTCGGGGCCTGGTACGTCAGAAATCAGCACAAGGGCCTGGTCAACCAGCCGGCGATTCGCGATCTCGCCAGCCTCCACCGGGAGATGCACGAACGCGCCCGCGCCCTGGTCCTATCGACTCAAGCCGGCACGCCCGTACCGCGAAAGGACTATGACGCGTTCATGGACACCGCGGCGTCTTTCGTGACCCACACGCGGCGACTGGAGAAGGCTTTTGCCCGCGCGTCGTCCGATCTCGATCCCTTGACCGGGCTTCACAACCGCCAGGTCATGTCGCGCGAGTTGGAGCGTGAACGGGCACGCGCGCTACGCGCCGATCGGCCGTGCTGTTTCGCGCTTGCCGATCTCGACCACTTCAAGGCCGTCAACGATACCCATGGCCACGCCGTCGGGGACCGTGTTCTGGTCGCCACCGCCGAATGCTTCCTGACCGCGCTACGCCCCTATGACACGGTCTACCGGTACGGCGGCGAGGAGTTCCTGCTCTGCCTGCCCGACGCTCCCGCCGACGTTGCGCGCAGGATCCTGGAGCGTGTGCTCGGCGAACTCCGCACCAAACCCATCACCATCCAAGAGGGCCGCACGCTCTCGATCACCTGCTCGTTTGGCGTCGCTCAGGTGGACACCGATGCGACCGTGGAGGAAACCGTCAAGCGCGCCGACCAGGCCCTGTACCAAGCAAAAAACGAAGGCCGCGACCGGGTTTGCGTCTGGCGCGGTGCGGCCGAGGCGGAAACGCCTTCCTGATCCGCGCCGTCACATCGTCGGCAAGGCATGAAATCCCGGCTCGCCCGAATCGTCGGCCGGGCGTGGCGAGACCCTGGTCACCCGAGCCGCCGGCGGCCCCTGCCAACATGCTTCCAACATCGCGTCGACATCCGCCCTGGGGCCGGCGAAAAGCGCCTCGACGGACCCGTCGGCGCGGTTTCGGACCCAGCCGCGCAAGCCCCGCTGGGTCGCCTCGTAGACGATCCAGCCCCGGTACCAGACCCCCTGCACCCGCCCCTCGATCCGGACAACCACCGCCTTGGTCAGCGACCCGTTCACCCCGATTCCTCCCTTGCCAGGGCCAGGAATGTCGCCGCCGAATGGATGTCGTCCCGGAGCCTCCGGCGTCTCTCGGCAGCCTCGGTATCGTCTCCCCAGCGGTCGATCTGGTAGCTTTCGTCCAGTTGCGAAATCTCGAAGGCCGCGGCGGCGTCGATCCGGCGGAGAACCAGCGCCAAGCCCACCACCAGCGAACCCGAAGCCGGGACGACACTCGCCAACGCCGTCAACTCGACATCGGTTACGCCTTCCACCACCGTTCTCAGGGCGTCAATGGCTTCGGAGGACTGATCCACGGGGATCACCCCGGTGGTGACGACGAGACGCGCACCGCGGTCCTCGGCCACCCAGTCCAAGAGCGGCTGCCACGACGCGCCTTGAAGGGCAACGAGATCCTCCGGCTCTTCGGCGCGGTAGCACAGGAGGTCGGAGCCGGCATAGGCAACAAGCTGATCGACAATCGCCGGCCTTTCGGGTGCAACCCGATCCACCGCCGTAACGGCGAGTTGGGTAACCGGCATCGTGTTCGGCACGATGGTCTCCTCCTGCGCCAGCCATTCCTCGGCAATCGCTTGCGCCAGAGCCATGCTCGGCAACACGAGGAGCGATCCGGCCGGGGTTTTGATGGGCCGGCTGTCAAGGGTCACGGTAAATCCCTTTTCCAAGGCAGCAACCGTCGCAGTCCGATAAAAGCGCTTGGCGGCCCGGTTCATGACAAACGGCGTGCTCCTGTTTTCCGATGAGATCTTCACGAGAGAGTACGAGATTAATCCGATTTGGGCCGTTGCGCCTGCTCCGGCACGAGGGGTTTGCCCGCGGCCGCCAAGGCGCAGTAATCGGTGGGATCCACCTCATCGTGCCCGGCCTCGTCATCCTTTTCGAACAATTTCTCCACTGCGGCGGCGGCACCTTCGGCCACGCCGCGAACGAAGGAAGCCGCCCGCA
>JAUXFS010000236.1 GCA_030622775.1 Rhodospirillales bacterium
GCCGCAGATGAACAACCACGGCAACTATGTCATCAGCCTCGGCAACCTCTGCCGTTGGCTGGGCGAGCAGGCCGAGGCCATGGGCGTCGAGGTCTACCCGGGCTTCGCCGCCGCCGAGGTCCTCTATCACGACGACGGCCGGGTCAAGGGCATCGCCACCGGCGACATGGGGGTGGGCCGCGACGGCGAGCCGACCGCCAACCATCAGTCCGGCGTCGAATTGCACGCCAAATTCACGATCTTCGCCGAGGGCTGCCGGGGGTCGCTGACCAAAACCCTGTTCGAGCGGTTCAATCTCCGTGACGGGGTGCAGCCGCAGGCCTACGGGATCGGCATCAAGGAACTGTGGGATGTGGACCCGTCCCAGCATCAGCCGGGCAAGGTGGTGCACACGGTCGGCTGGCCGATGGACAGCAAGACCTACGGCGGCTCGTTTCTCTATCACCTCGAGGACAACCAGGTGGCGGTGGGTTTCGTGGTCGCCCTCGACTACCAGAACCCTTACCTGAGCCCGTTCGACGAGTTCCAGCGGTTCAAGACCCACCCGGCGATCCGCCCCACGTTCGAGGGCGGCCGGCGCATCGCCTATGGGGCGCGGGCGCTGTCGGAGGGCGGACTTCAGTCGATCCCCCGACTGGTGTTTCCCTGCGGCGCGCTGATCGGCGATACCGCCGGTTTCCTCAACGTGCCCAAGATCAAGGGTACCCACACGGCGATGAAGTCGGCGATCGTCTGCGCCGAGGCGCTGCTCGAGGCGCTGGGTGACGACGATCCGGTGCCGATCGTCGAGGCTTACCCGGAGGCACTGAAGAAGTCGTGGGTGTGGCCGGAGCTTTCCCAGGTGCGCAACATCCGGCCGTCGTTCCACTGGGGTCTGTGGGGCGGCATCGCCTACTCGGCGCTGGAAACCTATCTGTTACGCGGCAAGGCGCCGTGGACCCTCAAGAACCACGAGGACCACAAGGCGCTCAAGAAGGCCAGCGAATGTCCGAAGATCGACTACCCCAAGCCGGACGGCGTGGTCAGCTTCGACAAGCTGTCGTCGGTGTTCATCTCCAACACCAACCATGAAGAGGACCAGCCCGTTCACCTGATGCTCAAGGACGATACGGTGCCGGTGGAGATCAACCTGGCCCTTTACGACGGGCCGGAGGCGCGGTTCTGCCCCGCCGGGGTGTACGAGTTCGTCGAGGAGGGCGGCACCCGGAAACTGCAGATCAGCGCCGCCAACTGCGTCCACTGCAAGACCTGCGACATCAAGGACCCGACGCAGAACATCAACTGGGTGGTCCCCGAAGGCGGCGGCGGCCCCAACTACCCGAACATGTGAGACACCGATGATGACCGCATGGCCGCTTTGCCGTCGAATGCGCAACATGCGTCGCCTGGCCGTCGCCCTGGTGGTCGCCGTGTTGCCGGCGGCCTGCGCATCGGACGATATCGGCGGAGCCGGCGATCGAGACAAGGCCGTGACGCCGGGAGAAACATTGACCGGCAACTACCTCGCCGCCCGTCACGCAAGAAGGGTCCGCGAGGATTCCGCCGCCGCCGCGTTCCTGATGGCGGCGCTGGAAAAGGCGCCGAACGACCAGGTCTTGCTGCGCCGCGCGTCGATGGTCTTGATCCTCGACGGGCGCGCCCACGAAGCCGCGGGGTTTGCCCGCCGCTTGGTCGAATTCGATGATACCGCGGTGCTCACGCACCTGGTCATCGCCGTCGACGACATCCATCAGGGCCGCCTGACGGAAGCGGAGGCGCGGCTGGCCGTGCTGCCCGAGAGTTCGATCACGCCGTTCCTGCAGCCGATGCTCAGGGCGTGGACCCTTTACGGCCTCGGACGCACCGACGATGCGCTGGCCGCTCTCGAGCCACTGTTGGACAACAACGGGTTCGCCCCCCTCTACAACCTCCACGCCGCGCTGATCAACGAGGCGTCCGGAAACGAGGAGGCCGCGGCGCGCCACGCGCAGGCCGCCGTCGACAGCCAGAGTGCCGTCTCGTTGCGCATGGTGGAACTGCTCGGCGGCGTTTTCGAACGTGCCGGCAGGCAAGACCAGGCCCTGGCGCTCTACGAGAGCTATGCGGCGGAGCGTTCGGGCACGCCCGCTCTGGCCCCGATCCTGGCGCGACTTCGCGGCGGCGGCGCTGCCGCTCGGGAGATCGATTCGGCCACCACCGGCGCCGCGGAAGCGCTGTTCGACGGCGCCGGCGCGCTGTCGCGTCAGAACACCCGCGAAACCGGGTTGGTGCTCGGCCGCCTCGGCCTCCACCTGAGGCCCGACTTCCCGGTGCTGCAGATGCTGGTGGCCAACTTCCTGCAATCCTATGATCGGCTGGAGGAGGCCAACGACCTCTATGCCGCGATCGACCCCTCGTCGCCGCTCTCCCGACGGGCCCGGCTCAGCATTGCCCTCAACCTCAACCAGATGGACCGGTTCGAGGAAGCCGTTGCCGAACTGCGGGCGATGGCTCGTGAACAACCCGACGATGCCGAGCCGTTGATCGACCTGGGCGACATCCTGCGCCGGCGAGATCACTTCGAGGACGCGGTCGAAGCCTACGACGAAGCGGTGGCCCGCATCGGCACCCTCGAGCCCCGGCACTGGCGCCTTCTCTACGCCCGTGGCATGGCGCTTGAACGGGCAAAGCAGTGGCCGCGCGCGGAAGCCGACTTTCTCCAGGCGCTGAAGTTCCAACCCGACCAGCCGTTCGTACTGAACTATCTCGGCTATTCCTGGGTCGAGAAGGGGCAGAACCTGGACGAGGCCCAGGCGATGATCCGCAAGGCGGTCGAACTGCGCCCCAACGACGGCTACATCGTCGACAGCCTCGGCTGGGTCTATTACCAGCTCGGCAATTACACGGGGGCGGTGGTCGAGCTCGAGCGGGCGGTCGAGTTGCGCCCGGAGGATCCGGTGATCAACGACCACCTGGGCGATGCCTATTGGGCGGCGGGACGCCAGCGCGAGGCCCGCTACCAGTGGCGGACCGCGCTTTCCCTCGGGCCGGAGCCGGACCTCGAGGCCAAGATCGCGACCAAGCTCGAACAAGGCCTGGTCAAGGAGGCCAACGCCGTCTCCCATGACTGATCCGTCGAAGGGGGGGGCAACCGTCCGGGCGCCGGCGAAGGTCAACCTTTACCTGCACGTGACCGGCCGCCGGGACGACGGCTATCATCTCCTCGACAGCCTCATCGCCTTTGCCGACACGGCCGACACCATCGAGGTCCGTCCCGCCGACCACCTCACCCTGACCGTCGACGGCCCCTTCGCCGCGGGCGTGCCGACGGGCGCCGACAACCTGGTCCTGAAGGCGGCGACGGCGCTTGGCGAAGCGGCGGGCGTGCCGGCCAGGGCCCGCGTTCGTCTGTTCAAACGGCTGCCGGTCGCCGCCGGTATCGGCGGCGGGTCGGCCGACGCGGCCGCGGTGCTGACGGCGCTTTCGGCGCTATGGCAAGTCAACCCGGCGAAGGAGGACCTGGCGGGCCTGGCGCTCGCGCTCGGCGCCGACGTGCCGGTCTGCCTCGCCGCACGGCCGGCGTTCATCGGCGGCATCGGCGAAGAGATCACCGAGGCGCCGCCGTTGCCGCCGTGCCGGCTGATCCTCGCCAATCCCGGCATCGCGCTGCCGACGCGGGCGGTGTTCAAGCACCGCGGCGGCTCGTTCTCCGCCGAGGCGCGGTTCGACACACCGCCGGCCGACCCCCGGGACCTGGCGCGGCTCCTGACGGAGCGCCGCAACGACCTGACCGACGCGGCGGTGGCGCTGGAACCGGTCGTCGGCAAGGTTCTCGCCAAGCTCGACCGGCTTCCCGACGCCCTGCTCGCGCGGATGAGCGGCAGCGGCGCCACCTGTTTCGCCCTGTTCGCCACCCGCGAGCAAGTGGAAACCGGCGCCAAAATCCTCCGCCAACAGCATCCCGGGTGGTGGATCGAGGCGGCGGCGCTGCTGGGGAGATAAAGCGCTTTCGCGCTTACCTTTTCGCAGGGGACTCGTCCCCTGCACCCCTCGCTGGCCGTGGCCGCAATTGGCGGGGCGGCAGGGTTCGGGCGAGCCGCCCAAATTCCCTTCACCGGCCCGCCGGAGGGGCGGAAAATGTATACCTTTTGCATACCTCTGCGACCGTTTTGTATACCTTCGTTACGCATCCGTGGCACTTAGTCCGTTGATATCGAACGAAACCCGTCCGCGCCAAACATGAAAGGTATACAAAAGTATACAAAAGTAGACATTTTTTCGGCTAAGCCCTTGATTTTCCACGATCCGCCTTCTCGACCAGGTATACAAAAGTATACATCAATTCCCCCTACAGCCTTGATTAAACTGGCGAAATTGCCGAAACAAAAGTATACATTTTTTCTCAATCTCCCCTTTTTCCATCCACACCCGCTTTTACCGCAATCACCCCGATACCTGATCCCTGATCCCTGACACAAACCTCTCCCCCTCGCCCCGAAGGGAACGAAATAGGAACATAAGGCATGGGAGAC
>JAUXFS010000454.1 GCA_030622775.1 Rhodospirillales bacterium
GCCGCCACGACGTTCGATCCATGAGCGCCAAAGCTCAAGGCCCTAATACCAACCTGCCTTGAGTCGAGCGAAAATCAGATCCTTCGCGGCGAGGACGGCTCCGGCGGTGATGAGCAGACAGGCGACGGCGACGATCCAGGTGAGCTCGGCGAAACCGGTGGCGATCAGGACAAGCGTCGACAGCAACGGCGCACCATAGGACGACGCGCCGAGCACCTGAATATCCCCATGCTTGACGCCGTAGTCCCAGACATAGAAGGCGAGGCCGACAGGACCCAGCCCCAGGCCGAGAACGGCCAGCCATTGCCCGACGCCCGAGGGCCAGACCGTTTGCTCCAGCAAGACATGGCACACCGCGGCCAGCAACGCCGTGGCGAGGCAGAAGCCGGTCACCACGTCGGTCGGCACCCCGGAGTAGCGGCGCGACAGGACCGAATAGCTCGACCACGTCAGCGCGCAGACAAGCGCCATGCCATAGCCGAACGCGTATTCCGCGCGGAACGCGATCTCTCCGCCGCCGGTGACGATCAGGACCGCGCCCGCCAGCCCCAGCAAAGCGCCCAAGACGTGATGGATCCTCAACCGCTCGCCCGGAAGCAAGGCGGAGAACAGCACAATGAGCAAAGGCCACAGATAGGCGATCAGTCCCGCCTCGACCGGCGGGGCATTGCGCAGGGCGGTGAAGTAGAAGAAGTGGTAGCCGAACAGCCCGGCGACACCGAGCAGCCACACCCTTTTCGGCTGTCTCAGCGCAGCCATCCGGCTGGGCCTGAAGAACCAGGTGACCACGCCGATCCCGCCACCGACGGCGAACGCCATCGCCGCGAGCTGAAACGGCGGCACCCGGCCGCTGGCGGCGGTAAACAGGGCCAGCAGCGCCCACAGTAGTACGGCGACAAAACCTATGCCGGTCGCGGTGCTTCTTTGCATGAACAGGAGCTTCCCAAGACTGCCTCGCCAGATGTCCACTGTAGCGGACCAACCGCGGGGTGGTCGACGTTGGAAGCGGTGATGGGGTCTCTCCCTATCGCGCTTCTGGTCAACCTCCTCGCCAGCATGTATCAAAGCCGTCGACCTTGGCAGCGAAAATGACTTGGTCGGTGCCGATGGGCGCCAACGAACGCGAACGATCTGATCGGGAGTGCTCATGAAGTTCAAGGATTACTACAAAACTATGGGTGTGCCCGAGGACGCCTCGGCCGACGAGATCAAAAAGGCCTATCGAACACTTGCCCGCAAGCACCATCCGGACCTCAACAAGGACGAGGAGGCCGCCGACAAGTTCAAGGAGTTGGCGGAAGCCAATGAAGTCCTGAAGGACCCGGCCAAGCGGGCGGAGTACGATCAGATACGCAAGTACGGCGCCTCCGCCGGAGAGGAATTCGCGCCGCCTTCCGGCTGGCGGTCGGGCGCGGAATTCAGTGGCGGCGGCTACACCACGGCCGACGCGGCCGAATTCAGCGATTTCTTCGAGACGCTTTTCGGCCAACACGCGGCGCGAAAAACCTATGCGGGCGCGGGAACGGGCGGGCCGCCGTTCGCTATTCGCGGCGAAGATATCCACTACCGGATTCCCGTTACCCTGGAGGAATCCTACAAGGGTTCGACCCGCGGCATTTCGCTTCAAACCCACCGATTCGACGACGCCGGGCGGGCTTCTCCCGAGACCAGGACGCTCAACGTCAAGATCCCCAAGGGAGTCATCCAGGGCCAGAAAATCAGGTTGCGGGGCCAGGGAGGCGCCGGCTTCGGCGGTGCGCCCAATGGCGATCTCTACATGGAAGTCGAGTTGGAACCTCACCCGTTGTTCAGCGTCGACGGTCGGGATGTGACCCTCGTGTTGCCGGTTGCCCCCTGGGAAGCCGCCCTCGGCGCGACCGCGAAGGTGCCGACATTGGGGGGGACAGTCAATCTGACCATAGCGCCGGGAGCCCAAAGCGGTCAGAAGCTGCGGCTCAAAGGACGCGGCCTTCCGGGAAGCGCCAATGGCGACCAGTACGTCGTATTGAAGATCGTCATGCCGGCGGTGGACAGTGCCGAAGACCGGGCATTGATGGAGAAAATGCGACGGCAGATGCCGTTCAACCCACGCGAAACACTCGGAGTTTGAGAAAATGGCGAAACAGACCGAGGTCGTCACCGGGGAAATCGTGGACGAAACCGTCCGCTATGGCCTGAAGGAGGTGTGCGAGGTTTGCGGGGTTCACGCCGAGTGCGTCGTCGAATTGGTGGAGGCGGGCATCATCGTACCGCGCGGAAATCAACCGTCCACCTGGAGATTTTCGGTGCTTTCGGTCATGAGGTCGCGAAAGGCGCTGCGATTGCAGCGAGATCTCGAGATCAACATTCCCGGCATTGCCGTGACTCTGGATTTGTTGGATGAAATGGAGTCGCTGCGCGATCAGGTCAAATCGCTCAGGCAGCACCTGGACAAGCTGCAGCGATAACGATCAGGCGTATCGTTCGTAAACGGCGCGGATGGCGGCGGGGATCGGTACCGGGGCGCCGGTGTCGCGGTCGACGTAGACGTGGACGAAATGGCCGACCGCCGCCGGCTCCGCCTCTCCCGCCGCGAACAGCGCGAGGCCATAGGTCACGCTGCTTTCGCCCAGCTTTTGGATGATCAGCCCGGCCTCCACCGACTCCGGGAACGACAGTGGCCGGCGGAAGTGGCAGCGGATATCGACGGCGTAGGGCACCACCGGATCGTGCTGCCAGTCGAGGCCCGCCTCCTCGATCACGTATTTGACCACCACCGCCTCGAAATAGCGGAAATAGACCACGTTGTTGACGTGGCCGAGCATGTCGTTGTCGCCCCACCGGGTCGCGATCGGCAACCAGTAGCGGTAGTGCGCTCGGGTGAGGTCGTCGGACACCGGCGGCTCCATGGTTCGATGGTGTCGGGACTCAGACGAACGGCAGCATCGCCCCGACGGCGGATTTCGCGGCCTCGCTCATCATCATGTGGCCGCAGTCGGGAAGGACCACGGTGGTCGTCGGCGCCCCGGCC
>JAUXFS010000148.1 GCA_030622775.1 Rhodospirillales bacterium
GAATTCGGCGGGACACGACCCATAGTTGAGCAGCCAAATCCTTCTGCTCGGCAACTTCTTTGAGAACGACCAGCAAGCTGCGAGATGAGAATTTCGCAACGAGGCTTTTTTGATTCAGGTTGCGTTCGCCCTACCAGACCGGGTTACGGAAGCTGGTTAAAGCGGGTACCCGACAACCTATTGATTTTGTTGAAAACTCAAGGTGAGTACTAAAATGGCGCAGTACCCAGCCTCCAGAGAATACGCCCCACAAGAGAGGTAGATGGCGCGCTCAGGCGGAAGCGCGGTACCCAGCTCCCCTAGCAAACCCCTTTGAAATAACGGCTTTTTTCGGCGCGTCAGGTCGGTGGAGAATTTTCCGCGGTGGTTCGACTGGCGGAGGGGGTGGGATTCGAACCCACGGTACCCGGCAAAGGGTACAACGGTTTTCGAGACCGTCCCGATCGACCACTCCGGCACCCCTCCGCGACATCGCTTGCGACCCGGTTGATCGCCCCGGGCGTCGCGGGCGGACGTTAGCCCAACCGCCGCCGTCCGGCAAGCGACGGGAAGGCCGTGTGTCGCCGACCCGGCACCGGCCGACCGTTGACAATCGGCGGGTGCCCGGTATAGTGCCGGCTCTTCGCACGGGCGCGCCATGGGGGCGTCAGGCCCGCATGAGGTGTTTTCACCAACACTCCGCATAATGTGTTTTAACCAACACAGTGTGTTTTCACGGAACGACAGATGTTTGCAGTTATCCGTACCGGCGGTAAACAGTATCGAGTGGCCGAAAACGACCGGATCACCGTCGAGAAGCTGGCGGGCGAGCCGGGCAGCACCGTCACCCTCTCCGACGTGCTGATGATCGGCGGCGACGAAGCCCCACCGCTGATCGCCGGCGACGATCTCGACAAGGCCGCGGTGTTCGCCGAGGTGGTGTCGCAGACCCGCGGCGACAAAATCCTCGTGTTCAAGAAGAAACGGCGCAAGAACTACCGCCGCCTCAAGGGCCATCGCCAGGAGTTGACGGTGCTCAGGATCGACGGCATCAGCCGCTCGGGCGAGGCCCCCGAGACCAAGGCGGAAAGCGCGCCCCCGCCGGCCGAGGCCGAAGAGGTCGCGGCCGAGACGCCGCGGGCGGAACCCGCCGCCGAGACCGCGGCCGCTCCCGCAGAGACTGAGACCCAGACCGGGACCCAGACCGAGACCGAAACCGAGACCAAGGAGTAGCGCCGATGGCCCACAAAAAAGCAGGCGGCAGCTCACGCAACGGCCGCGACAGCGCCGGACGCCGCCTCGGCGTCAAGAAGTTCGGCGGCGAGGCGGTGATCCCGGGCAATATCATCATTCGTCAGCGCGGAACCAAGTTCCATCCCGGCGCCAACGTCGGAATGGGCAAGGACCATACCCTGTTCGCGTTGACCGAGGGCCGCGTCGCGTTCCAGCACAAGTCCGACAAGCGCACCTTCGTCGTGGTGGAGCCGCTCGGGTAACTCCGGTAGGCCTTTCGCCGCCGGAGATCGGGGGGAATGGAGAGCCATTCCCCTTTTTTAATGGATACTCTCCCGTGAAGTTCCTCGACCAGGCCAAGGTGTTTGTGCGGAGCGGCGGCGGCGGTGACGGCTGCGTGTCGTTCCGGCGCGAGAAATCCGTGCCCCATGGCGGGCCCAACGGCGGCAACGGCGGCGCCGGCGGCGACGTCGTCGTCGAGTGCGTCTCCGGCCTCAACACCCTGATCGACTTCCGCTACCGCCAGCATTTCAAGGCCGGCCGCGGCCACCACGGCATGGGCAAGGACCGCACCGGCGCGGGTGGGGCCGACGTGATCGTGCGGGTGCCGGTCGGCACCCAGGTCCTCGACGATGACAAGGAGACGCTGATCGCCGACCTCACCGAGCCGGGCCAGCGGGTGGCGATCTGCCACGGCGGTCGCGGCGGCCACGGCAACGCCCACTTCAAGTCGTCGACCAATCGGGCGCCGCGCCGCGCCGACCCCGGCGGACCCGGGGAACAACGGTGGCTGTGGCTACGGCTCAAGCTGATCGCCGACGCCGGCCTGGTCGGCCTGCCCAACGCCGGCAAGTCCACCTTCCTCGCCACCGTGTCGCGCGCCCGGCCGAAAGTGGCCGACTATCCGTTCACCACGCTGCATCCCAACCTCGGCGTGGTAACGATCGACGGCGATGCGTTCGTCGTCGCCGACATCCCCGGCCTGATCGAGGGCGCCCACCGGGGTTCCGGCCTCGGCACCCGGTTTCTCGGTCACGTGGAACGATGCCAGGTGCTGCTCCACCTGGTCGACGGCACCGGCGACGACGTGGCCGCGGCCTACCGCACCGTGCGCGGGGAGCTGGCCGCCTACGGCGCCGGCCTCGAGGCCAAGCCGGAGGTGGTGGCGCTCAACAAGATAGACGCGCTCGACCCCGAGCTCCTGGCGGAGCGCCGCGCCGCCCTCGAGGCCGCGGCGGGCGGGGCGGTGCTGCTCACCTCCGGGGTCGCCCGCACCGGTCTCGACGACGCCGTTGCCCGGATATTCGCCTTCGTTCGCGCCTTTCGCGAGAAGGAGGCCCCGCGACACAAGGCGTTCACGCCGTGAGCCCGGAGCGCCAGAGCACCGATCTCGCCGCCGGCCGCTGTCTGGTCGTCAAGATCGGCTCGGCGTTGCTCGTCGACGAGGAGACCGGGGCGGTCCGCCGCGGCTGGCTGGAGGCGCTCGCCGCCGACCTCGCCGCCTGCCGGTCGCGGGGACAGAAGATCCTGATCGTCTCGTCGGGCGCCATCGCCGTCGGCCGCCGTCCTCTCGGCTTCGCCAAACGGGCGCTGAAACTGGAGGAAAAGCAGGCGGCGGCGGCCACCGGGATGATCCGCCTCGCCCACGCCTATCAGGAGGCGCTGGCCGCCTATGACCTCACCGTCGCCCAGGTGCTGATGACCCTGGACGACAGCGAGAACCGCCGCCGCTACATCAACGCCCGCAACACCCTGACCACCCTGCTCGACGCCGGCGCGGTGCCGCTGATCAACGAGAACGACACGGTGGCCACCGACGAGATCCGTTTCGGCGACAACGACCGCCTCGGCGCCCGGGTGGCGGAGATGGTCACCGCCGACACCCTGGTGCTGCTCTCCGACATCGACGGCCTGTACACCGGCGACCCGCGCCGCGACGCCGGCGCCCGGCTGGTGCCCGAGGTCCGCGAGATCACCCCCGAGATCGAGGCGATGGCCGGCCACGCGCCGCGCGGCCACGGCACCGGCGGCATGGTCACCAAGCTCGCCGCCGCCCGGCGGGCGCTTTCCGCCGGTTGCCGCATGGTCATCGCCGACGGCCATCCACTGCATCCGCTCAAGCGGATCGAGGACGGTGCGCCGTGCACCTGGTTTCTGCCCTCGGCCAGCCCCAAGGCGGCGCGCACGCGCTGGATCGGCGGCCGGCTGAAACCCGCCGGGGCAATCGTCGTCGATTCCGGCGCCGTCAACGCGCTGATCAGGGGCAACAGCCTGCTGCCGGCGGGCGTCATCGCCATCGACGGCGACTTCGGCAAGGGCGCGGCGGTGATCGTCAAGACCGCGGAGGGGCGCGAGTTCGGCCGCGGCCTGTGCGCCTATTCGGCCGACGACATCGGCAAGATCATGGGCCACAAAACCAGTGAAATAGAACCGCGCCTCGGGTACCGTGGCCCCGACGAGATCATCCACGCCGACGATCTGGCGCTGGCGCGGAAAAGACCGGGGAACAACGATGAGCGCTAACGCCTTGCTCCGCGGCGAAACCATCGGAGACGACATCGGCCGTCTGATGCGCCGCATCGGCGCCGGCGCCCGCGCCGCCGCCGCCCAGTTGGCGACGGTCCCGACCGAGGCCAAGAACGCCGCCCTCCACCAGGCCGCCCGCAACATCCGCGGCCGCGCCGGGGACATCCTCGCCGCCAACGGGCGGGACGTCACTGCCGGCGAGGAGAAGGGACTCGGCAAGGCGATGCTCGACCGGCTCGCCCTCGACGACGCCCGCATCGAGGCGATGGCCGGGGGCCTCGAGGACATCGCCGCCCTGGCCGACCCGGTCGGCGCGGTGATCGCCGAATGGGACCGGCCCAACGGCCTCCATATCTCCCGGGTCAGGACCCCGCTCGGCGTCATCGGCGTCATCTACGAATCGCGCCCCAACGTCACCGCCGACGCCGGCGCCCTGTGTCTCAAGGCCGGCAACGCGGCGATCCTCCGCGGCGGTTCCGAGAGCTTCCATTCTTCCGGAGTGATCATGGAATGCCTCGCCGCCGGCCTGATCGCGGCCGACCTGCCGGCGGCCGCCATCCAACTGGTGCCGACCACCGACCGCGCCGCCGTCGGCGAGATGCTGCGGCTCAGCGAGTTCATCGACGTGATCGTGCCGCGCGGCGGCAAGTCGCTGATCGAGCGGATCACCGCCGAGAGCCGGGTGCCGCTGTTCCAACACCTGGAGGGCATCTGCCACACCTACATCGACGCCGCCGCCGACCCCGAGATGGCCCGCCGGGTGGCGTTCAACGCCAAGATGCGGCGCACCGGCATCTGCGGCGCCACCGAGACCCTGCTGATCGACCGGGCGATCGCGCCCGCCGTGCTGTCGCCGATCGTCGACGACCTGTTCAGCGCCGGCTGCGAGGTGCGCGGCGACGACGCCACCCGCGCCATCGACGGCCGGGTGCTGGCGGCCACCGACGAAGACTGGGACACCGAGTACCTGGACGCGATCCTGTCGGTGAAGATCGTCGACGGGGTCGAGGCGGCGATCGACCACATCGCCCGCCACTCGTCGCGGCACACCGAGGCGATCATCACCGACGACCCGGCCGCCGCCGATCTGTTCGTCAACCGCATCGATTCGGCGATCCTCCTGGTCAACGCCTCGACCCAGTACGCCGACGGCGGCGAGTTCGGCATGGGCGCCGAGATCGGCATTTCCACCGGCAAGCTGCACGCCCGCGGCCCGGTCGGGGTCGAGCAACTGACCAGCTTCAAGTACGTGGTCCGCGGCTCGGGCCAGTGCCGCCCGTGACCCCCGAACCCTTGTTCCGACAATAGAGCCCGAGCGGTGACGGCGCGGCGCGTGGGATTGCTCGGCGGGTCGTTCGACCCCGCCCACGGCGGCCACCGGCATATCTCGCTGGAGGCATTGCGGCGCCTCGGCCTCGACGAGGTGTGGTGGCTGGTGTCGCCGCGCAACCCGCTGAAAAAGCCAACCGAGTCGCCGCTGGAGGACCGGCTCGCGGCCGCCCGTCGGGTCGCCGATCACCCGCGCATCCGCATCACCGATATCGAGCGCACCATGGGCACCGTCTACACCGCGGACACCCTCGCGGCGCTGACCCGCCGGTTTCCCGGGGTCCGTTTCGTCTGGATCATCGGCGCCGACAACCTGATCCAGATCTGCCGCTGGCGCCACTGGCGGCGGATCTTCGCCACCGTTCCCATTGCGGTTTTCGCCCGCCCGCCTTATTCTTTAACGGCGTTGACCGGCAGGGCGGCGCGTCGTTACGCGGCCTCCAGGGTCTCCGAGGCGCGGGCGGGCGCGCTGGCCAGGACGCGGCCACCGGCCTGGATCTTCTTCCATACCCGGCCGCATCCGGAGTCGGCAACACGGATCCGCGCCGCGCGAAACCCGAGAAACGGGCGCCGGACCGGAGCCGGGAAACCATAAGAGAGGAGAGAAAAGGCCATACCCACGAACAAACGAAGGCCGTCGGCGCAAAATGGATTGTTGGCGCTGGTTACGGCCTCCCTCGACGACGACAAGGC
>JAUXFS010000111.1 GCA_030622775.1 Rhodospirillales bacterium
CCTAAGACCGCTTGGCCTCCGACTTCATGTTCAAGAGCTCTCTCAGAGGCGTAAATCGCCAGATCGGAAGTCAACTCTCCGTCGGACGCAATGTGGCGTTGCTTGATGCCGGTACGGGTGACGATCCAGTCGTCGGACGTCTCCATCGTTTTCGCCAGTTCGGCGTTGGTAACAACCCTCTCGGGCAGGTACGAACCGCACCCGATAATTCGCGACCGGACGCTCTTCATCGTCCTGCGGCCATCTTCGAGTTGTTCGGGCCATCCGAGCCAAGACAGACGAAATCCTGTTTGATGCCCTCGTTCACACCATCCGCAATAAGTTCCACCGCCACCCGTACGGCGCTCGAGAAACCCAGTGCGTCGGTGCCGCCATGGCTTTTCACGCAGACTCCGTTGAGACCGAGGAACATTGCACCGTCGTAGTGCCGCGGGTCCACGTGGGCATGCATGGCCCGGAGGGCGGGACTCGCCAACAAGGCCCCCATACGCGCCATCGGAGAACTGCTCAATGCCTTCTTGAGATACTCGCTGAGCAGCCTGGAGGTGCCCTCTATGGTTTTCAAAGCGATGTTGCCGGTAAAACCGTCGGTAACGATGACGTCAACCGTTCCGGCGGCGATGTCATCGCCCTCGACAAAACCATGGAAACGAATCGACAGGCTGCTGTCCTGAAGGATCGCCGACGCCTTTTTGACCGCGTCATTACCCTTCAAGTGCTCCGCGCCCACGTTCAAGATCCCGACCGATGGCTTCTCCAAGCCAAGCACCTTGCGCGCGAAAACCTCTCCCATGACCGCGAACTGCACTAGGTTGTTAGCATCGCACTCGATGTTGGCGCCCAGATCCAACATCACCAGTCGTCCGCGCAACGTCGGAAAAACCGTGGCGATAGCCGGCCGATCGACACCCGGAAGGGTCTTGAGGACGAATTTGGCCATGGCCATCAGCGCCCCGGTGTTGCCGGCGGAGACGACGCCACCGGCTTCTCCGGTCGCAACCGCGTCGATAGACCTGCGCATGCTCGAATTCCGCCCCGTTCGCAATGCGGCGGATGGTTTTGCGGCGCTGCTCACGGTCTCCAAGGTGTCGCGAATTTCGGTTACCAAACCGACCCTGCGGTAGCGATCCAAGAGCGGCGCGAGTTGCTGTTCGCGACCGAACAGCAGAAAGCGCACGCCAGATACTTGGTCGAGAGCGAGATTTATACCCTCGACGACGACGTCAGGGGCGTTGTCGCCGCCCATCGCATCCACGGAAATTGTCAGGGGATCAGACAAGGGCCGGCGCGTCCTAGAAAACCATATCCTGCGCAACGCCAGGAGACGTCACCGATTCGACCACCCTCGCGGCTGTCAGAACAACCTCAAATCACCGTGTTCGGTGAAACCACCTCGGCTCTCACCTCTATCGAGTCCCTCGCCGCAGGCAACAGCCTCTGGCCTACGACAGGCACGTGCTCCGCCATAAAAGAGAGCCGCAGCCAATTCCTGCGAAACAGCCACCACCTACCCTCTCGATCGGAGAGTTGCCTACTTAAACAATAACGAAACATAGGGCAAGCTGCTTACGCTCGGTTGCCCGGTTTCCCTCTCAGCGCAGCCAATGCAGCGAAAGGACCGTTGCCCTCCGCCCCCTCGGATGCCTCTCGATAGACGCCAGCGAGCCCTTCGAACACGACGCCGGCGGCTCTCGGGAAGGGGTTCAACTCCAAGGCAAGCTGCTCGGCGACCGCCTCCCCCACGTCGATGCAATCATCGAAGATCGGTTCGGGCAAGAGATCCTCTTCGGGATTGAGGAACACTTCCCGACCCGAATCGTCTTTGTCGCTCCATTCGTTCTTGACGTCGGCTCCATACAGGCGTTCGAACGGCACATCCAGTCGGCCGGCAACCGGCGCCAAAGTGACTGTGCAGGATTGCACGACGTCGGCGATCAATCGAGCTTCGAGCCTGAACAAGTCGCCACTCGCCTCCGGAAAGATGGCTCCCTCGGCAATGAAGCGTTCGAGCGACACCAATCCGAATCGTCGCGCCAACGCCTTCCGTTCCCCTTCCTCGGCTTCGACCCGGAAAGCACGCCCCTCGTCCTCCAGCCCTTCCACGGCCAACCGCCTGGAGAACTCGGGCCGAACCGGTCGGTTCACGCGACACCTTCCTGGTCGCCCGTGGGCGGCTGTCCGAACCTGAACTCGGCGGCCATCACCTGCTCGGCCTCGCAGCTATCGAGTGCGGCCGCCTCACGTCTCATGTAGGCGGCGACTCCCGCAATCTGACTCTCTCGCGGGGATGCTTTTCGGTAAAGGTTTCGCTTGAGGCCGGCAACAAGTTCACCGTCGTCTGGGTTCTTGAGACCTGCTTCATAGGCGGCCAACCGCCCGTAGAATGCCTGCGCCATGGCTTTGATTCGCTTGCCGACCCCGATATCGCCGATTCCCATTTCCCGCAAATTCTGGTCCATGTCCGAGAACATCAAGTCGAACAGCGCCTGAGCAAAGTCTGCCGTGAATTGATGATCCTGCCGCAGACGCCGCAGCAACAGGCCGACGTGCAACGCGATCATATCAAAACGGCCGTCGGGTGTGTCCGGAACGCCGCTGTTCAAATAGAAAGCCGGTTGGCGGGCTTGGTCGATCACGCACACGTAAAGCCTTTTGGCGGCGGCCTCGGTCGGAGATTCCTTGAACAAACGCGGCAACTTCATCGATCGTCCCGTCATACCCCAGGCGGTTCCTCGCCGTCGCGATTGACAGCAATCGCGGGTAGGTGCAATTGTTTGCCCGGTTGCGATTTTGCAGTGGCAGCTTGAACTTGGCTCGCGGAACCTTGGTTAAAAACGCACCCTATCGCGCAAAGATGCGCGGCAACAAACGCCCGAGTCAACGCACATACCTACGAGCACGGTGTGTGACGGCAGCGGTTTTGTGCATCGGTATTCTTGCATGCACGCCACGTCTCGACACACGTGGCTACCAATTCGATCCAGACACCCTCTCGCAGATTGTCCCAGGCACCCACACCAGGGACGACGTCGCCGAGATTCTGGGCTCGCCCTCGAGCACCGCGGTGCTCGATTCGGAGATTTGGTACTACATCGGCAACCAAACAGAAACGCTCGCTTTTTTTGAGCCGAAAGTGACCGAACGCCAAGTAGTCACCATAGCTTTCGACAACGATGGCGTCGTCAGCACGATCGACGCTTTTGGACTCGACCGTGGCCGCAAGTTCGACTTTGTCGAGCGCGAAACCCAGACCACAGGTAGCAAGCTGACCTTGATGGACCAGCTGCTCGGCAACCTTGGGCGTTTCAACAAGGAGGCCGAATGAGGCCAATAGGTCACCGCATCCGCCCCACAATCAGCGCACAAAGAAACCCCGCAAGCTGATGCCCGCGGGGTTTCCTTCGAGTGCCGTCAAATCGACTCAGTGAGCCAGCATCGCCAAAAGCAACAGTGCGACGATATTGGTGATCTTGATCATCGGGTTAATAGCTGGTCCCGCAGTATCCTTGTAGGGATCGCCGACCGTGTCGCCCGTCACCGCCGCCTTGTGGGCTTCGGATCCTTTGCCACCAAGATTTCCGTCCTCGATAAACTTCTTGGCATTGTCCCAGGCGCCGCCTCCCGCGGTCATCGAAATAGCGAGGAACAGACCTGTGACAATAACGCCGAGGAGCATCGCACCCAAGGCGGCAAACGCCGCCGATTTCCCAGCGATCCCAAGAATCACCGCGAATAGAACGAGCGGCGCCAACACGGGCAGCAACGACGGAATGATCATTTCCTTGATCGCCGCCTTGGTCAGCAAGTCGACGCAACGGGCGTATTCGGGCTTGCCGGTGCCTTCCATGATCCCGGGGATTTCCTTGAACTGACGGCGCACTTCCAACACGACCGAGGCGGCGGCGCGGCCAACGGCGGTCATGCCCATTGCCCCGAACAGATAGGGCAGCAAGCCGCCGATGAACAGACCGTCCACCACAAACGGGTTGGACAGCGAGAAGTCGACGTTGACCCCCTCGAAATAGGGGAACTCGGTCGGATTGAGCCGGAAGAAGTTCAGATCCTGGGTGTACGCGGCGAACAGCACCAATGCGCCGAGGCCGGCCGAACCAATGGCGTAGCCCTTGGTCACGGCCTTGGTCGTGTTGCCGACGGCATCCAGGGCGTCGGTGGTCTTTCGAACTTCTTCGTCCAGGTTCGCCATTTCGGCAATACCGCCGGCATTGTCGGTAACAGGGCCGTAGGCGTCCAGCGCCACGACCATGCCGGCCAAGGCCAGCATGGTGGTCACCGCAATGGCGATGCCGAGAAGGCCAGCGAGAAGATGGGTGATAATGATCGCGGCGCAGATGAGCAACGCCGGAACCGCCGTTGCTTCCATCGATATCGCCAAGCCTTGAATGATGTTGGTGGCGTGACCGGTCTGCGATGCTTTGGCGATAACCTGTACCGGTCGATATTCGGTCCCCGTATAGTACTCGGTGACCCAGATGATGAGCCCGGTTAGAACCAATCCGGTCATACCGCAGAAATACAGAGACCAGCCCGTAAAGGTCCTATCGCCGACCGTGAACTCCGTACCGAGCCCTATCACCCACCAAGTGATCGGCAGAAGGATCACCGCCGAGATCACCGCGCAACTGATAATGCCCTTGTAGAGCGCCCCCATGATGTTGTTGCTGGCGCCGAGGCGGACGAAAAAGGTCGAGATGACCGACGCGATAATGCACGAGCCGCCGATGGCCAGAGGATACATCATCATCTCTTCCATTAGGACGGCATCGTTGAAGAAGAAGATCGAGCCGAGAACCATCGTCGCAACCACGGTTACCACGTAGGTTTCAAACAGGTCGGCCGCCATCCCGGCGCAGTCACCAACGTTGTCGCCGACGTTGTCGGCGATCACCGCCGGGTTACGGGGATCGTCTTCGGGAATGCCGGCTTCGACCTTCCCAACCAGGTCCGCGCCGACGGCGGCGCCCTTGGTGAAGATTCCGCCGCCGAGACGGGCAAATATGGAGATCAACGAAGCGCCGAAGCCCAACCCGATCAGCGGATTGATCAGGTCTCTGCCTTCCGCGCCCATCACCAGAAGGAGGCCGTAATAGACAGCCACCGCCAAAAGCGCCAGGCCGGCGACGAGCATTCCGGTAACGGCACCCGCCTTGAAAGCAACAGAGAGACCCTGGCCCAAGCCTTGCCGCGCCGCTTCCGCGCCGCGCACGTTCGCTCGAACCGAAACGTTCATACCGATGTAGCCCGTGGCCCCGGAAAGAACGGAACCGATGACATACCCGAGCGCCACCGTCCAACCCATCAGGATCCAAAGAATGATCGCCACGACGATTCCGACGATGCCGATCGCCATATACTGTCGGTTCAGGTAGGCCGCCGCGCCTTCCCGGATTGCCTCGGAAATTTCCTGCATTCGTTGGTTGCCGGCGCTGGCGCTCATTACGGCGCGATTCGCATATATGCCGTATCCCAACGCCAGAAATCCGCAGGCAATGACCAAAATGTAAATGCTCAACATGATGATTGGGCCCCTTTTTTTGGTAGGATCGCCCCGCCGGAACCAGTGGAAATCCCTCCCCTCCCGCAGTGCGCCGAATCGTCTCTCGACCTGATAAACTCGCGAAAAATGCCAGATGCGGCGCAATAACGCAACATGCGTCTGCTGCATTGCAGCAAACTCTTGAAAACCAGAGCTCCAAGGACAGGCAACGGCCGCAGGAAACTCTACCAAAACACGAAGAACACTTCTGCGCGCACTCTAGCGTTGATTTCCATGTAACCCAAGAAAGCGGGAAACTCTCCCGGCATCAACGCAAACCATCAGAAGTGCTGGTAGCCCCCGCGCGCCAAATCCAGTTGACGGCCGTCGGAACCGACGACTCGAACTCTTGGGCGCTCGTCGCCGGACTGCGCTAGGTCCAAGTGGCCAATATCCGTCAACGGCAGATCCTGGTCACGAGAGATGACTTCAATGGCATGCGCAGAGTCCGGCGATGCCGTGAACACGAGCTCATAGTCGTCTCCGCCCGTCAGCACCGAAATCATCAGGTCCGGATCCGCGCTAACGGCCGCCTCCGCCGCAGCGGACAGCGGAGTCCGTGCTGCCTGAAGCTTCGCCGACAACAGGGAGGCGCCACAAATGTGCTCCAGGTCGGCGACCAGTCCATCCGAAACGTCCGCCGCTCCATGGGCCACTCCGACCAATTTCTGTCCAAGCGCCACACGCGGCTTGGGAGTCCGATACCGCTCGATCAGCGAACCACGGTGCTCATCGGTGAGGTCCGACAGCCCTCCGGTCAGCGCCATCAGACCCAGCGCCGCGTCGCCGATCGTCCCGGAAACGTAGATCGTATCCCCTGGTCGCGCCCCCGAACGGCGTAGCTCGGTTCCTTCCCGAACACTTCCCAGTGCCGTC
>JAUXFS010000161.1 GCA_030622775.1 Rhodospirillales bacterium
GAAAATGCAGACACTCTCCGACGTCCGATCCGAACCATCCGAAGCGGAGGTGGTGACCAAGGCCGCCGTCCGTGCGGCAAACCTGCTCGGCCTGTCGAACAAGGTGCTGTCGAACGTGCTTGGCGTTTCCGAAGCCACCGTTTCTCGGATGAAGCGCGACGGCTATGTCCTCCGCAAAGGGCAGAAATCCTTCGAGTTGGCGGTGCTGTTCCTCCGGCTGTACCGCTCTCTCGATGCGATCGTCGGCGGAGACGACGCGATCGCTGAAAGCTGGCTTAGGAACGAAAACACCGTTCTCGCCGAAAAACCGATCTCCCTGATTCAGGACATCGCCGGTCTTCTCCATGTCATCGCCTACCTGGACGCCCGACGCGCTGTCGTCTAGCACGGTTCTTCTAAAAGGCCCGTGCTGGCGTTTCGTCGAGGCGCAGAACCGCGTCTCGACCCTGAAGCTCGTCGACGGTCTCGACGAACAGACCCTGTTGGAGCGCCTGATCGAAGCGGCGAAACCGCCGCTTCCCGCCGACTGCCGTCCCCTCCATTATCTGCTGTCGACGCCGTTCCGTTACGGAGCTCCCTATCCGACCGGCTCCCGATTCCGCCGCGCCGGCCTGACCGAAGGCGTCTACTACGCGTCCGAACGCATCGACACCGCGGCCGCGGAGTTGGTGTTTCACCGGTTGTTGTTCTTCGCCGAGTCCCCGGCGACGCCCTGGCCCGCCAATCCCGGAGAATACACCGCGTTCTCGGTCGGCACCGCCACCGCGCGGGGGATCGACCTGACCCGGCCGCCGCTCGATCGCGACGGAACGACTTGGCGCCACCCAAACGCCTATGAACCCTGCCAAGCCCTCGCCGACGCCGCCCGTGAGGCATCGGTCGACGTCATCCGCTACCAATCCGTCCGCGACCCGGCGGCCGGCCCCAACCTGGCGCTCCTGAAGTGCCGCGCTTTTTCCGACTCCAAGCCCGGAGACCGGCAAACCTGGCGCATCCACCTTAGTTCCACCGGCATCCAAGCCCTCTGCGCCTTTCCGCAACAGCGCCTGTCGTTCGACCGGAACGTTTTCGCCAACGACCCGAGGATTGAAGGAATGAACTGGGACCGATAGTTGGGGATCGGGGGTACGTCCTGACGGCCGACTCGAAGGTACGGAACACCGAGAAAGGCGCGTGAGATTAATACTGTGTCCCCTGAATCCGACTGACCAGATTCACGCGTCGATCGGCGAGAGCATGCACGGCCGAAAATGGCCCGAAATAGGCTTTCTCTCGCTACGGATAATTTGTCATGATGATGGCGGACGTCACGCTCGGCCAAGGCGGCATGAAGGGGCACGATCGGTGACCGTTGGTATAATTCAGTGGACCGACGAGTACAGCGTCGGCGTGGTTCACCTGGACGAGCAGCACAAGGGGCTGATCATGCTGATCAATCGCCTCGCCGAGGAGGGCCATCGGTCGAGCGTCGTCGAGGACACGCTCGACGCGCTGGATCGCTATGCCCGCGAGCATTTCACCGCCGAGGAAACGTTGTTGCGCGCCTGCGACGACCCGGACCTGGACGAGCATCGGCGAAAGCACCGGGCGTTCGAGGAGTGGTTGAGCGCGATCCGGCAGGTCTACCGCTTCACCACCACCACCGATCCCTTCGCCGAGACCGTCAACGCCTTTCTGCGCAGCTGGCTCGTCAACCACATCCTCGAGACCGACATGGCCTACAAACCGCGGCTCGGCGGGCGCTCATAGCGGTGACCTACGACGAGTTCGACGAATTCTGCCGCGCGCTTCCCGCCACCACCCATGTGGTCCAGCTCGCATGTCTGGAAGGTTGGCGGCAAGGTGTTCGCCATCGGCGGTTGGGACGATGGCGAGGCACGGTCCGCGACGACGCGGGCGGGAAAATACGACCCGTCCTGGAGCAACCACGGCCCTATCCCAATTGTCGACAGACCCTAGGGGGACCACCTGTCCGATGAATACCGATCGCGTCTTCGCTCTCAAGAGCGTCGGGTTGTTCAATCTACGGGAGTTCGCCCGGCTTGGTCTCGGTATCGTGTTCATCATGTCGGTGATGATCTACGCCGAAATCACGATCGGCGATGTCGGCGGCCGCTACCTCCTGATCACGGCGGCAATGATCGGCGGCTACATGGCGATGAACATCGGCGCCAACGACGTCGCCAACAATGTCGGCCCGGCGGTCGGCTCGAAGACCCTGACGCTGACCGGCGCCATTGTCATCGCCGCCATTTTCGAAGCGGCCGGCGCGATCGTCGCCGGCGGGGAGGTCACCAGCACCATCCGCAAGGGCATCATCTCGCCGGATGCGATCCCCGACATCCGAACCTTCGTGTGGGTGATGATGGCGGCGCTGCTCGCGGGGGCGCTTTGGCTCAACATCGCCACCTACCAGGGGCTGCCGGTTTCCACCACCCACTCCATCGTCGGCGGGGTGCTGGGCGCGGGTATCGCGGCCGGCGGCTGGGGGATCGCCGATTGGGGCAAAGTGGGCACGATCTTGGCGAGCTGGGTGATCTCGCCGGTGATGGGCGGCATCACCGCCGCCCTCTTTCTCTACTTGATAAAGCGCACGATCACCTATCAGCAGGACTGGGTCGCGGCGGCGCGCAAGGTCGTGCCGATCCTGATTGCCGTCATGGCTTGGGCCTTCGCCACCTACCTGTTGCTCAAGGGCCTGAAACAGGTTTGGAAACTGGATTTTCTCGTCGCCGCCTCGATCGGTCTGGCGGTGGCCGCCGCCGTCTATTTCGCCGTGAAACCGATGATTCAAAGGGCGGCCGCCGGCCTCGGGCGCGACAGGACCGAGGTCAACAAGCTGTTCGTGGTGCCGCTGATCGCCGCCGCGGCGATGCTCTCCTTCGCCCACGGCGCCAATGACGTGGCCAACGCGGTGGGACCCTTGGCTGCCATCTACGACGCGGTGATCACCGGCGGCTTGGCCGAGAAGGCGTCGATCCCGCTGTGGATCATGGTGGTGGGCGCCATCGGTATCGCGCTCGGTCTCGCCCTGTACGGACCGAAGCTGATCGGTACGGTGGGATCGGAAATCACCGAGCTGGACCAGTCCCGAGCCTTCTGCATCGCCCTGGCCGCCGCCATTACGGTGATCGTCGCCAGTCAACTGGGGGTCCCGATCAGCTCCACCCATACCGCCATCGGCGCCGTCTTCGGCGTCGGAATCCTGCGCGAAATCATCAAGGTCAATTACGCAAGGTTGATCGCCGAGATCAGGCTGCACCACCATGGCGAGGATGAGGCGGTTGTCGAGGATTACCTGCGGCGCTTCGAGGCGGCCTCCTTCCAGCAGAAAGGCGAGATGGTCAAAGAGCTCAAAAAGAAGAAGAAGCGCCCCGCCGACCTGACGCTCAGCAAGCAAGAGCGAAAGGAACTCAGACGCGAATACCACAGGGACCTGGTCAAACGGTCCTTGGCCCTGAAAATCGTCTCCGCCTGGGTGATCACGGTACCGCTGTCCGGCCTCATGGCCGCGTTCCTCTTTTTCACCATCCGGGGCATGCTGTTACCGTGACTCTTGGGGTTGTGTAGCAGCGGCTATCCTAACTGTACACAGGCCCTAGATGACCTACGACGAGTTCAACGCCTTCTGCCGCGCGCTTCCCGCCACCACCCATGTGGTCCAGTGGGGCGGCTCGCATGTCTGGAAAGTCGGCGGCAAGGTGTTCGCCATCGGCGGCTGGGACGACGGCGAGGCGCGGTTCACGTTCAAGGCCGGCGACATCGCCTACGAAATGCTCAAGGACCAGCCGGGCCTGCGCCCCGCCCCCTATCTCGCGTCGCGCGGCCTGAAGTGGATCCAGCACTACGCCGAGCCGGGCCTTTCCGACGACGAGTTGAAAGACTATCTGCGCCAGTCCCACCGCCTCGTCTCGCTCGGTCTGCCGAAGAAACGCCAACGCGAGTTGGGGCTCGACCGGTCATAGCCATGTGCCTATACGAGCGAAAGCGAACGGGCGCGGGAGATGCGTAATGGTTCAAAGCGTGCCTATCCGGTTATCACCCACACCCACAACATCTAGGGTGCACCCATTTTCCGGAGTAAAGCTCGGCGTAGGTCGGAGCGGAGATATCTCCGGCGATGCCGAGCAGGAATCCCGGCTGACCCGAAGGGCATTGTAGTGGCTTTGAGGCGGCACTTTAGCGTGGCGGAAATCCTAATAATTGAGCCGGAATTGGCGAAACGCCACGCTGCATAACGGGCCGTCACTTCATTGAAATTTGTCTGAAATCTGAGGTGAACGACGCCTATGGAAAATTTCAGGAAATCAGGGTTTGATGGAATTGTAGAGTTCGAGTGCCGGATTATTCACAAATATCTCTGGGAACTGGTTTTCAAGGTCGCTCAATACGTCATATGGAGCAAACGGGTTGAGGACCACGCCCTTGCGTGTTGCTTCGTCTTCGCTGCGACTCAGAGTGCGCAGGAGACTAACCTGAAGTTTTCATTGACCAAAACGATAAGTGATTGATTTGACTCACGTTTTGAAAATGAGCCAGTTTCGCTACTGGACACATACATCGACGATGTCGTCGTCAACTGCCGGTATATGAATTCATAGCTACCGCGTCGTCAAGTCGGAAAAATTCATCGGTGCAGTGTGTCCAGTACTGGACACAAAATGAGGGCACTTAGTGCCATTTTTCGGCTTTAAATCAATGAGATAATGTATTCGTCAAGTGAAAACTTCGGACTAACAGGCGCGGACGGGTTCTTCGCAACGATTCGTGCCAGCGCGTCGCTTTCTTCGACTAGTGCCGTCAATCGCTCAGGCGATGTAATTTTATCAGCAGCTTCCCGTGCGGCCGTGGGTTTCTTCGTTTTTCCCTTGGTCGCCATCGTTCCGTCCCCCGATGTTCAGTGCGTGACGTGAATTAAACGCCAGTTCGGAATTCAGAACAATCAGGAGTTAGCCGGACCGTCTCCTCAATGCGCCAGCGGCTGCCCTTGCCTGCCGTCCGACGAGACACCCTACATATAGTGGGTGTGGGTGATAACCGGACAGGCACGGAACCCCTCGTTACCGCACCATCGCCGGCGAGGCCCAGGAGACTCCGGTCGGCCTCGTGGTCATCCATATGATCAACCACGCCACCCACCACCGCGGGCAGGTCCACTGCATGCTGAGCCAGATCCCCGCCGACCTGCCGCCCCTGGACCTGATCTACTTCCTGCGGAAAAAAGATTGAATGCGGGACCGACACCTCAACGGCCCGGAATCCGCAGGTACATCTTGCCGAGCCCGTTGAGGGCGGAGAACAACGCGGTGAAGTCGGCGCCGAAGGTTTCCCATGGAACGCTCGGGCTATTCCCGTCGATATCGGCGTGGATCTCCTGGAGGGTGCGACGGCCGTCGATGCGGCGCAGGATTGCGCCGGTGAGCGGCGGCAGCGGGCGGCGGAAGGTGATGCCGTCGAGGGTGGCGGTCATCGCCGCGCCGGGTTTGAAGCCGTTGGCGAAGGCCGTGCCGTCGAGGTCGCGGAGGACTGGAACCGCCTTCGGGTTGTCC
>JAUXFS010000274.1 GCA_030622775.1 Rhodospirillales bacterium
CTCCATCGCGTCCCGCAATCGCGCTCGGAACTCGGTTCCCGGATCGGCGCCTTCGATCCACTCGTGGAGCTTCCTGCGGAATGCCTCGGTGGCCTCCGCGCGTTGCGAAGACCCCTCGGGCAAGGCTTCCAAAGCGTCGTATTGCTCGACGACCCAGTCGAAGACGCTTTTGCCCGTATCCGCGTATGGTTGATCCATCAGATGGCGGAAGCTGCCGAAGGGGATGGCCAGTCCTCGAGCGACGGCTTTGGGATAGTGTTGGCGCAGTTCCCCGAGCTTCGCTGCCTTTGGACCGACAGCGCGTCCCGAGTCTTCCGCTCGCAGCGTCTCGAGGGGAATGAATTCGCGCACGTCGAGGTCCAGTTTGTCGAGATCGGGGCGGATTAGCAGGCCCTCTTGTTCCTGTTCACCGCCGATCTCCTTCCATTGTCCGGTGTCTTCCGACAAACGCACGGAGCCACCTTGGGAAACGGCTAGAATCACCGTCTTGCCCTCGCCGGGTTTCAGCTTGCGGATCACCGTCTCGTCGACCGCGACGTTGGGAATCCCCAGATTGCGCGCCAGTAGCTGCACGTGCGACAGGGGATTGCCTTCTCCCGCGGTGAGGATTCCCGCTACCGGCGGCAGCTCGGCGATGGTTTCCGGCAACAAATAAATGCCGTCCGCCTCGAAATCCTGATGCTCCTCCCCCGCCAGATGCAGGCGTCCGCGGGCCAGGCCCGGGTTGAGAGCGCGCAGCCCGGCGCCGACGTTCTCTCCAAACAGCTCGTTGCGAACGCCCGCCAGCCGATTGGCGTCTCTCAACAGGCTGTCGAGAACCCGCGAAGGGAAGAACAAGGGGCTTCCGCGCAGTTGATCCTGGGTGAACAGCTCCGCCAGAGGCTCGATAGCCGAGAACCTCTGGATCGAATCCTGAAAATAATAGTCCAGCCGTTGCCCGCCCCAACCGGGAACAAGGGCAAGGTACTCCAGCGTAGTCTTATAGGTTTTCAGGTCGACCTTACTTTTCGGCAGATCCGCGAACACTTTCTCCAGAGCGGATTTTTGCCGCGCGCTGATCAGACCGACGCCGTAAATGGCCTCCGTGCTCTCTTCCAGCCAGCTGAGCAGTTGACGCCGGCTGGCCTTCTTCACAAGGTCGCGCATCGCGGTGGCCGCGATGAAATGCTCGTCGTCGAGCGCCAGGCTGACGTCAAGGAGAGCGAGCCGCGCCTCCGGGGCCTTGACCTCGGCAATCCCGCCGCGAATTTCCGCCAGGAGTTTCGCGGTTTCGGCAAATCGCGCCGAAGCTCCGTCGGCACCTTTCAATCGCGTCGCGCCTGTCCGCAGCTCCTCGCCGAGGGCGCCCAACCCTTTTTGCTTGGTGGCAAAATCGGCGAGTTGCTCGGCCACGGGCGCGGCCGTGTACACCGCGTCGATGGATTGGGCCAAGCCTTCGTATTGGCCGCGGAGTGCCGGGTCTTGCACCTTCTCGGCGTAGGCGCGCACGGTCTCGGCGTCGCCGGCGTCCGGTTGCCCATGGATCTTGTTGCGGAGGGTCTTGAACCCCGGATCCTTGTTGGAGAGAGCCGCCGATACCTGCCGGATCTCGACGATCGAGCTGGTTTCGGCGCCGTGGCGAATGAGGCGTGCCCCGATTCGGAGAGGCAGGAAGCGCCGATCGATCCAACCCTTGGCGCCAGCCAAGCCGACCAGCAGACGGCGGCCCGCCGCCCGCTCGTCTTCATCCTGCAGCGCGCCGCGATAGTGGCGCGCCTTGCGCATGATCCAGCCGTCGTCGGCGGATATCAGGAACTGCTCGATAAGGATCTGATTGAAAATGTCCTTGTAATCCGGACGTCCGAGAAAGGCGTCGACATCCAGATCCGCGAGAACGTTGGCGATGCTGTAGCCGTTGGCCCGCATCAGCTTGACCCGGTCGGTCCATTCGCCGTGCTGGACGCCGCCGCCATGGGGCTTGCAGGCGTAGGCCTTCGGCGGCAGAACGGTGCCGTCCTTGCAGAACCAGCGGATGTGGACAAAGGGGCCCCGCTCGGAGGACTTCATCTCCTCGACCCAGGCGCGAAGCGTCTTTGCCTCCGGCAGATCCCCGGCGGCCGCTACCGCCGAGGCGGCGAAGAGCAGCGCAACGGCGCATGTCAGTGTTCTTACAAGGTTCATTGGATCCGTAGCAGTTCTAAGCGTCTGATGCAGGCGCAACATACAGCGAGCACCATTCCATTCAAGCCGGCAGCGCGCACTCAGTCGACCCAGTGCAGAACGTCGCGGATGACGCTCCAGCGGGACTTGCGGATCTCCGCCCCCTTGCCGAGGATCCAGTGATCGTAGAACTCGTTGACGGTTCCGGTCCCGATTTGCTCCTGTATCCAGGCGTCGAGGAAGTTCTCGAATTCCGGATCGGGCCCTCCATAGGGAAAGGCCAATGGCAACCGGGGCCTTCGCGGCAGCGGATTGACCACCTGATACTCGGGGTAGAGAAGCGTCCAAGCCGAACCGCCCTCCGCGCTGGTGAGCAATGCGTCCAAGTGTTCGGGCGGGCTCTCGAAAAACTGGCTTACGGACCACAGTTCGACGATGTTCGCGCGCGGCACGGAGTCGAGGATTTGTTCCCTGAAAAAGCTTCCGCTCAGGATTCCGAGACCGAAGGAAGGGAGACGCTTGATCTTTTCAATATCGGAGAAGACCTCGCGATCATAATCACGAACAACCAAGGCCATGGTCGCCTCCATGTAGGGTTGGCTGAGCCAAAGCTTTGTGGCGCGCCGCCCGGTGACGCCGAGGCCCGACATGGCGATGTCGAAATGGTCGTCCTCCAACTGCTCGGCTAGGAAGGGAAGTCGGAACGGAACGAAATCGATCCGGACACCCATGTCGCCGGCCAAGGCGTGGGCCATGTCGATATCGAGACCGACCAATTCGCCGTCGGCGTTGAAGTAGGAGAACGGAAGATCATCCCGATTGAACCCGACACGGATGACACCTTGCTCTTGGATCCGTTCGAGCCTCGATTGTCCCGGCTTCAGCGGCACCGGATTGGGGGCGCTTCGTTTGTGGACTGTCGCAGGCACAGGCGTGCTCACAAGCTCCATGCCGGCGATCACCCTTGCATTTCGATCGGTCCCATCCGAATAGTGGGCAAGAATTATCCGTGCCGATCCGACCATTCCCCCTCCGAGCAGTACCGCAACGACCACCAGGGTGATCAGTTTGATCCGCTTGACCTTGATCAGGCCGGCCATCGCGCAGGTGGTCAGCGTGGTGAACGCCATCAGATGCATGCCGCCAATCAGATCACTGAACCTGCCGGCGAAGACGCTGGACAGGAGGAAAAGCTGGAAGATGTCGGACGGCAGCTTTTCCATGTCCAACAGAAACGGAATGGTCGTCGTCACCTTGCCGAAGGACAACACGAGCCCCGTGCCCAAGAAGACCGGATAGTCGGCAAACGCCATCGGTTGGCCATAGAACCACGCGGCGAAAGGAATGAAGATCAGGGTCAGCACCTTGCCGAGGTGGGGAAACGGGTATCCGAGAGGGATCACGAATTCCGGATGGATGGCGGTGTCGACTCCCTCCTTCTGATATTTTTCGATGAGCTGCCTGACACCTTCGGCGAGCATCGGAATGACCACGAACAGGCTTCCGACGACAAACGCGGTGAACAGCGCGTTCTTGGAGGCCGCCAGGATGTCTCGATAGCGGAAGGGCGTGCACGCGGCGATCAGCATCGGCAGCACCCAGAACGTCAAAAGGACGACGCTGAGCGTAAAGGCCAGGAGATAGGCTTGAAGCCGACCGAACTCGTGCAGGGTCAGCGTGCCCGCGGCGGTGGCGGAGATGGCGAAAATCCCGATCGGGCTGACGGCGACGATGAAGTTGGTCACCCGGGAGAGGGTGGCGACGATCGTGTCGCAAACCTTGAGCAGATCCTCCTTGCCCCGCACGCCCACCAGGGCCACCCCGAACAGGATGCAGAACACAACCACCGCCGGGGCGATATTGTTGGCAAGCGACCGGAACGGATTGCTCGGAACGAAAAGTTCGACGAGATCGACACCCTCCGCGGGCTCGAGCAGGCTTGTGCTGAAAAAGGCGCCCGTTTCGATGCGGGGAAAAGAAAACGCCGTCAGCCCGACGGTGACGCAGCCGATGGCCCACAGAATAGCGAGCACCGACACCGCGTGAAGCGCCAGCCGTTTGC
>JAUXFS010000225.1 GCA_030622775.1 Rhodospirillales bacterium
ACAACCGGCTGGTGTTCTGCAACGACCGGTTCCGCGACGCCTACCCGACGATCGCCGGCCTGCTGATCCCCGGTGCGGACCTCGAACGCCTGCTGCATGCGGCGGTGAAGGCCGGTCAGTTTCGCATCGACGGCCCGCCCGGGCGGTGGATCGTGGAGCACGTCCCCGGCCGCGGAAGCGAGGGCGGGGTCCGGGAGCAACGGCTCGACGACGGCCGCTGGCTGCGCGCGACCCAACGGCGAACGGCGGACGGCGGCCTGGTGTGGACGGTGAGCGACATCACCGAGCACAAGCTGACGGAAGAAACCCTGGCGCTGCTCACCCGCGCCGTCGAGGACAGCCCCTCGATCGTCGTCATCACCGATCCCGCCGGGACCATCGAATACGTCAATCCCCGGTTTTCCGAGGCCACCGGCTACGACGCCGGCGAGGTCATCGGCCATAGCGCCGCCATCCTCAAATCCGTGGAGACGCCGCTGAAGGACTACAAGCGCATGTGGGCCACCCTGGGCGCAGGAGAACCATGGCGCGGCCGGCGACGCAACCGCCGCAAGGACGGATCCGAGTACCGGACGCAAGCGTCGATCTCGCCGGTCAAGTCCGCCGACGGGGCGATCACCCACTTCGTCAGCGTCGAGGAGGACCTCAGCGAACGGCTCAAGGTGGAACAGCGGGAACGGGCGCACCGACAACAACTGAACCGTTACATGCGCATCGCCACCATCGGCGAAATGGGCGCCTCCCTGGCCCATGAGCTCAATCAGCCGATTGCCGCCGTGATCAACTACTGCCGCGGCTCGCTGCGCCGCCTGGGGTCAGGATCGTGGACCCCCGGCGAGCTGACGGAGGCGCTCGAGGAGACCTACGGCGAGGCCCGCCGGGCGAGCGAGATCCTCCACAACATCGCCCGTTTCGTGCGCCCTTCGATCCAGCGCAAGGACGCCGAGGACATCAATACGATCATCCGCTCGGCGGCCCGTATGGCCGACAGGGACTTGCAACGCCACCGCATCGCCCTGGTGCTTGAGCTTGCGCCGGATCTGCCGCCGGTGACCGTCAACGCCGTCGAGATCGAGCAGACCCTTCTCAATCTGCTCCGCAACGCCATAGACGCCATTTCCGAGAAGCGCTCGGGCGAGCGCGCCATCATCATCCGGTCGGCCTCGCTCGGCGCCGACAGCCTCAGGATCAGCGTGCAGGACAACGGCCGGGGCTTCCCCCTCGACGTCGCCGAGCACGCCTTCGATGCGTTCTTCACAACCAAACCGGAAGGAATGGGAATGGGCCTGGCGATCTCCCGCTCGATCATCGAAACGCACGGAGGACGGGTCTGGGTCGAGGCCAACCCGGGCGGCGGCACCGGCGTCCACTTCACCCTGCCGATCAGGGAGGTTCGCCATGTTGCCGCATGACTCGACCGTCTTCGTCGTCGACGACCACGGCGGCATCCGAAAATCGCTGCGTTTCCTGATCGAGTCCGCGGGATTGCAGACGGAGGGCTATGCCTCGGCCGAGGCGTTCCTCGGCGACTACCAACCGTCCCGGGTCGGCTGCCTGGTCCTCGACGTCCAGATGCCGGGGATGACCGGCCTCCAGTTGCTCGAGGAACTGGCCGAGCAGGGCGACTACCGCCCGGCGGTGGTAATCACCGGACACGCCGACGTGACCACCGCGGTCCGGGCGATGAAGGCCGGCGCGGTCGACTTCCTGCAGAAGCCGTTCGACGACGAGGACCTGCTGGAGCGGGTCCAGCAGTGCATCGAGCTCGACGCCCAGTGGCGCCGCTGGCGGACCGAGGCGATCGCGGTGGTCAAACGAATGGCCGCGCTGACGCCGCGCGAGCGGGAGGTGATGGACCTGGTGGTCGCCGGCAACCACACCAAGGAGATCGCCGCCAGCCTCGGGCTCAGCCCGTGCACGGTCGAGCACCACCGCCACAACCTGATGCAGAAGATGGAAGCCCGCTCGTCGGTCGACCTGACCCGAATGGCTTCGCTCTGCCACAAGCTCGGGGGAACGCCCTGAGAGCCTGAGAGCCTGGGAGCCTGACTGCCTGACTGGCTGACCTGGGGGGCGCGCCGGAACCTTCTCCACGAAACGTTTTCCGGGCTCGCGGGATATTCTCTTGATTTTGGCGTAAAAACAACTTATAATTGCGTTATTGGGAAGTTCATCTACTTAGGGGGATCCTAAATGGAACCACGCCTACCCCGACCGGAAGAGCTCAATCCGGCCGAACAGAAGGCCTATGCCCTGTCCCGGGCGGCGCTCGCCCTCGACCAGGCCCGCCAGCCCGATCAGGACCCGACGACCATCGTCGAAGCGCTGAACCACAATGTGGAGTTGTGGGTCGCCATCCAGTCGATGGTCAAGGCCGCCAACGGCTCGCTGCCCGAGGAGGTCAAATCCAACCTGTGGAAGCTCGGCGATTTCGTCATCGGCACCACGTTCAGGCATGGCCACGGCATCGCCGACCAGGCGCTCGAGACCCTGATCAACATCAACCTGCAGATTTCCGAAGGCCTGCTCGAAGGCCAGGCGGGCTAGACACCGTCTCCCGTGCCGATCCTCTGTTGACCCCCATGGCAGAGGAGCGGAGCTGAACCCGGGTCGCCGGACCTCGCGACCCGGGTTCACTTTTCTCACACGTCGACTATCCGCCACCTGCGAGACGGACCCAACAGGTTCGCTCATGGTATGATCGGCAATCGCCGTCGCCGGAGAGGTCCGATGGGTGTCGCCAGCATGCCGATGTACGACCTGCCCGAGGTCCGGAGCGCCCTCGACGGACTGTGGGACGGTCTCGCCCGGCACCTGCGGCGCGAGGGGGTTGCCGACGTTCCCGATCGGATCGTTCACGACCTCCCTTTCCGCGAGCTGTGGCACGATCCGGATCTCCGGTTCAGCCAGTGCTGCGGCTACGACCTGGTCAACGGCTACGCGAGAACGCTTCAGCCGATCGCGACGCCGCACTTCGACGCGCCGGAGTGCGAGGGGGGCGCCTATGCCAGCGTCATCGTCGTCGGCGAGGATTGCGAGGCGACGGACGTTTCCGAGGTGCGGGGCGCGGTCTGCGTGGTCAACGAGCACGACTCGCACTCGGGCATGAACGCTCTGCGCGCGCTGGTCGCGCCGGCGAGCCGTGATGGCCGCTTCTTCTCCGAGGTCAAAATCAGCGGCGCCCACGCCGCCAGCGTCGAGATGGTCGCAAACGGCGACGCCGACATCGCTGCGATCGACTGCGTTAGCTATGCCCTGCTCCAGCGCCATCGGCCCGCCGCGCTCGCCGGGGTGCGCAAGCTCGGGCGAACCGAGAGGGCGCCGGCCCTGCCCTACGTCACCCGCTCGGCGGTGGACGCGGACACGGTCGCAAGAATGCGCACGGCGCTGTTCCGGGCCTTCGCCGATCCGCGGCTGGCCATGGCGCGCGAGGCGCTGTTGCTGAAAGACGTCGAGGTGATCCCCGTCTCCGCCTACCGGCGGATCACCGCGTTCCAGGACCTCGCGGCGCGCCATGGTTTCTCGCGGTTGAACTGACGCTTTCCCGCGCCCGCCGTCACCGGACGCCGGGGACCTGGCGGTCAGCTTGGCGAGCCACTCAGGCGCTGGGCGGTCCGGCTGAGCGCTAGTTCGTGATCGGTGCGCGCATCGAGCAGGCTCGACAGCCGCTGGACGACGCACAGTTCTTCCTTCTGCAGGTGCTCCATCATGTCGGCGATCAGCACTTCGGTGGCCTGCCGGAACCGCGACCATCGCCCGGCGGTCGCGCCGTTGCGGCGAAGGGCGGAGGCGATGGCGCGAAGCCGGCCCGCCTTCGGTTCGATGGTGCCGTGCTCGCCGATCAGCTCCGCCACCAGTTCGGGGTCGCCGTGCTCGCGGATCAGCGGAAACAGATTGGCCTCCTCGAACCGGTGATGCTCGATGATGTCGTCGAGCCCGGCGATGAGCTCGTCGAGCTGTTTGCGCTCCTCGGCGTTCCGGGGATCGAGCGGGCGATCGAGAAACGCCTCGCCGACCCGGTTCTGCAGGCCGCAAATGGAAACGAGAAAGCGGAAATGCTCCTCGTGGAGAAGTTGCCCGACCTCGCTCAGTTCAGCCATTGCCCACCACCGCCTCGACCCGTCGTTCACGCCCCTGCGTCGGCCTACCGCTATCACCAAGTCGACGGCGGGGTCATTGACCCTGATCAAGGCCCGCTTGCGGTCGGCGATCCGTCACGGCGAAGGGGCGCTTGACGGCTTCGCCATCGCCAGCCCCTGCTCGGGGGTGTGGCCGTGCTCCCGGAGCGACCGGATCGTCGCTGCGCCCTGGCGCTTGGCGAGCCGCCGGCCCCGGTCGTCGCGGCAGAGGCCGTGGTGGCGCCAGACCGGCGGTGGCAGGTCGAGCAGCGCATAGAGCATCCGGTGCACATGTGTCGCCTCCAACAGGTCCTCGCCGCGGGTGACGTGGGTGACGCCTTGTGCGGCGTCATCGACGACCACCGCCAGGTGGTAGCTGGTCGCGTTGTCCTTGCGGGCGACGACCACGTCGCCGAACCGGTCGAGCCGGGCGGTCCGGCGCCCGTGCGCCCGGTCGGTCCAAAACAACTCGCCGGTCAATCGGCGGGCGCGGATGGCGTCGAGA
>JAUXFS010000508.1 GCA_030622775.1 Rhodospirillales bacterium
ATCCCTGGGGCCAAGAGGCGTTCGACAAGGCCAGGCGGGAGAACAAGCCGATCTTTCTCTCGGTCGGTTACAGCACCTGTTACTGGTGTCATGTCGCCGAGCGGACGATCTATTCCAACCCCGACATCGCCGAGCTGATGAACCGGTGGTTCATCAACGTCAAGGTCGACCGCGAGCAGCGGCCGGACGTGGATCGGATCTACATGCTGGCGACCCAGTTGCTCACCGGCCATGGCGGCTGGCCCAACAACGTCTTTCTCACGCCGGACCTCAAGCCGTTCTATGCCGGCAGCTATTTTCCGCCCGAGGACGACGCCTTCGGCCGGCCCGGCTTCGTCCGCGTGTTGCAGACCTTGCACGACTTGTGGATCGGGGAGCCTGATCGGCTGTTCGCCGCCGCCGAGAGCCTCCATGGCGCCATGCAACGGGTGCGGCAGGGCCAGGCCGGCGGAACGACCGTCACGATCGCGCCGTCAGCGTGGATGGCCAAGGCGAGGACGACGTTGTTGCCGCAGTTCGATCCCGACCACGGCGGCCTGATGTCGTCCGCCGCCGGCCCGAAGTTCCCGAGGGAGCCGGTGCTCGATCTGCTGCTCGCCGGCCACCGGGGCGACGGCGGTAGCGAGGGTCTCGACCGGGTGACCGCGACCCTCGACGCCATGGCCTACGGCGGCGTCCGGGATCATCTCGGAGGCGGGTTCTACCGCTACAGCACCGAGCCGACCTGGTCGGTCCCGCATTTCGAGAAGATGCTCTACAACAACGCCCAGCTCCTCGGAATCTTCGCCGAAGCGTACCGACGGACCTCGAGGCCGCTGTATCGCCATGTGGCGGAAGGGTTGGCGGATTACCTGTCCCGACAGATGATGGCGCCCGCGGGCGGGTTCTATACGGCGCGTGACTCCCAGATCGACGGCGACGAGGGGGCCAGCTACCTGTGGACCGAAGAGGAAATCGAAACGGTCCTCGGCCCCGCGGATTCGCGGCGGTTCTTTCGGGTCTACACGCTGACGCCGATGCCGAGCAACCCGATCATCGATGGGACGGTCGGCCCCGCTCACGACCCGAAAAGAGGCGTGCTGAGGATCCGTCTGCCGATCGCCGAGACCTTGCGCAACGCCGGCGGCGACGGCGTCGTGGAAATGGTCTCCGCGCTGGAGCCGTCGCGGCGCAAGCTCCTGGCCGTTCGCGACCGCCGCCCGCAGCCGGCCAGGGACGAGAAGATGACCATCGACCTCAACGGCCTGGCCATCGGCGCCCTGGTGAAGAGCGCCGTCGTTCTCGACAGACCCGAATACATCGCCTGGGCGAGGCGCGCCGCCGAGAGACTGTGGGGCCTCGCCTACGATCCCAAAACCGGAGACCTCGACCACGAGATCTTCCGGGGCCGCGCCCAAACCGCCGGCTATCTCGCCGACTACGCCTTGCTCGGCCGAGGCTTCATGGCGATGTACGACGGCACCGGCGAGGCGGTCTGGCGGGAACGGGCCTCGATGCTGGCGGACGCCCTGTTGGCGAGGTTCGCGTCGGCGGACGGGGGGCTGGCGAGCGCGCCGGCGGGACCCGATCTGGTGATCGCGCCGCTGGATGACGGGGACAACATCGTTCCCTCCGGCACCTCCGCGACCATCGATCTGCTGTTGCGCCTGGCCGCGTCCTCCGATGATGCGCGCTACGCCGCCGAAGCGGCGCGCATCGTCACCCACATGAGCGGTCGGTTCGCCGAGCACCCCGACAACTGGGCGGCGGCGATGGTCGCGGTCAATCGCAACGAAGCCGTGCTCGACAAGGGACTGGCTCCGCCGGCGGCCGGGGTCGCCGCCGCGCCGCCGGCCGATCCGTCCGGCGGTTTTCGCATCCCCGACACCGCCGATCACGTGACCGCCACGGCGGTCGCCCGGACACGCTCCGATCGCGACGAGGTCACCGTCACCCTCGAGATCGACGGCGGCTACCACGTCAACGCCAATCCGGCGTCCCTCGACTTCCTGATCCCGACCACCGTCGCCTTCGACCCGGTATCCTCGACCCGGGTCGAATACCCCTCTCCGGTTCGGTTCAAGCCGGCCTTCGCCGCCGAGGCGCTGGACGTTTACGAAGGCTTGGCCGATGTGGTGGCGGTGTTCCCGAAAGGCACGCTGAACGGCGCCCGGACGATCGCCGGACGGGTCACCGTCCAGGCCTGCGACGACCAGGTCTGCCTGCCCCCCGCCGACCTCCCCTTCACCGTGGAGCTTTCCGATCAATAAACCGGAGTCGCACGGATGACTTGGCGCGGGGCGGCTTTTCTGGCAGAGAGAGGCGCCGCCGGTTGCCGACCCGGCGGCGCGGCGTCGGCGCGGCGTCGGCGGCATTGGGCGGAGCGGGGAAGCATGGGTGAAACCGAGGGCACCATCGACGAAGGCGGGCGGGATTTCATCCGCGACGTGATCCGTGGGGATCTGCGCGACGGCCGTCACGATACCGTCGTCACCCGCTTTCCGCCGGAGCCCAACGGCTATCTCCACATCGGCCACGCCAAGTCGATTTGCCCCAACTTCGGCGTCGCCCGCGAGTTCGGCGGCCGCTGCCACCTGCGCTTCGACGACACCAATCCGATCAAGGAGGAAATGGAGTACATCGAGGCGATCGAGCGGGACGTGCGCTGGCTCGGCTTCGACTGGGGCGAGCACCTCTATTTCGCCTCCGACTATTTCGAGCGGCTCTACGGCTGGGCCGAACACCTGATCGGCGCGGGC
>JAUXFS010000367.1 GCA_030622775.1 Rhodospirillales bacterium
CCCCTGCGGGCCGGCTAGTGGGCGATCCGCGACAGGGTGGCGCTGGTGCTATAGCCGGCCTCGAGGCGGGCGAGCAGCACTTTGCCGCCGTATCCCTGAACAAGGTCGGCGCCGACCACCTCGTTGATACGATAGTCGGCGCCCTTGACCAGAACATCGGGGCGTAACTTCTCGATGACCCTGGCGGGCGTATCCTCGCCGAAGATCACCACCATATCGACGGTGGCCAGCGACGCCAGCACCGTGGTCCGGGCGACCTCGGACTGGATCGGCCTCCCCGGCCCCTTCAGCCGAGCGACCGACGCATCGCTGTTGAGCCCGACCACCAACCGATCGCAGGCCGCTTTCGCCTGGGACAACAGGGAGATGTGACCCGGATGGAGGAGGTCGAAGCAGCCGTTGGTAAAGCCGATCTTGAGGCCCTGCCGACGCCACAACTCGACCCGATCGCGGGCCGCCTCCATGACCATCGCCTTGGCCTCCGCTTTCGATAGGTCCTGGTGGCGGAGCGCATGCGCCACTTCCGACGCGTAGGCGGCCGCGGTGCCGACCTTGCCGACAACGATTCCGGCGGTGATGTTGGCCAACGCCGCCGCTTCTTCCAGCCTGGCGCCGGTGGCGAGCGCCGCCGCCAGGGTCGCAACGACCGTATCGCCGGCACCGGAAACGTCGAAGACCTCCCGGGCTTCCGCCGGCAGGCGGGTGATGTCTCCTTCGGACGTCGCCAAAACCATACCGTCTTCACCCAGGGTCGCGAGAACGGCGCCAAAACCGTACTTTTCGATCAGCCGGCTGGCGCAGCCGCCTTCCTCGCCTTCGGCCACCGGCGTATCGGTGGCCAGGGCCAGTTCGTACCGGTTGGGGGTTATCACGTCGGCGCCCTGGTATCGATGGTAGCTGTTCCCCTTGGGATCGATAACCACCCTCTTTCCGGCCGCATGGGCGGCGGCGATCAACTGTCCGACAGCGCCGTTGTCGAGCACCCCCTTGCGGTAATCCGACAACACCATGACCGAACACTCGGGGAGCAGCGCGGTCACGGCTTCGAGGATGGCGGCGTGGGTGGTCGCCGAAAGCGGTTTGACCGTCTCCCAGTCGGCGCGCACGATCTGCTGGTTGGCGGCGAGAAAACGCGTCTTGATCGAAGTTCGCCGACTGGCGTCCGTGATCAGGGAATATTTGATCCTCTGCTCGTCTCCGAGAAGCGTGCGAAGCTCGTCGGCCGGGGCGTCATCGCCGACCACGGAAACAAACCGGGCATTGGCGCCAAGAGCAACCAGGTTGCGCACCACGTTGCCGGCGCCGCCCAACATGGTGGCTTCGCGATCGACGCGAAGCACCGGGATCGGCGCCTCCGGAGAGATGCGCTCGACGCGGCCATAGACGAACCGATCAAGCATAACATCGCCGACGCACAAGACGTGCGCGTCGGAGAACGACTCGACGAGGGGCAGCAGCGAAGAACGCTCGGTCATACCAGCCCCAACTCTTTTTCCAGCGCTCCGCACAGCATATGACCCAATGTGATGTGCATTTCCTGGATCCGCGAGGTGGTCTGCGAAGACACGATCAGGTACGGGTCGGCGAACTCCTTCATGCGGCCGCCGTCTCGACCCCCGAAGCCGACGGCGATGCATCCGATCTGGCGGGCCGCGACCAAACCCCGAATGACATTCTCGCTGTTGCCGGACGTCGAAATGCCGATACAGACATCATCCGGGCGGCACAACGCCTGGACCTGACGGGCGAACAACGCGTCGAAGCCGAGGTCGTTGCCGATCGCGGTAAGCGCGGAACTGTCGGTGGTCAGCGCCAACGCCGGAATGGGAGCACGATCGCGTACGAAACGAACGGTCAACTCCGTCGCCAGGTGCTGAGCGTCGGCGGCGCTACCGCCGTTGCCGAAAAGGACGATCTTGCCGCCATTGCGGATCGAGTCCGCGCACGCCGATACCAGATGTCGAAACGGTGCGCGCAACTCCTCGCGTACGGAGGCCAGCACGGCGGCATGCTCCTCCAGTTCGCTGTCGAACAGGGCATCCAGTTCCATGCCCTCTATTCTATCATGCCCGGGCGCGGGCGCGACGTGGGAAAGTTGTGGAAAAACCGCCTCATTCGGGGAGCAATGCCGCACCACCGAAGCTGCTATTCCGGCGAGTTCCGGCTTTCCGCCAAGGGACGACTGTTTCATCGGATTTTGATTCCCGGTCTCGGGTTCGCAAAAGGAGCATCGCAGTATAGTTGCAAAACATATCTTTTTGCAACCTTATGTTGCTTCTTCCCGCGCAAACAGACAGATAGGCGGCTAAATTCCCCATCCGGCACGGTGAGCGGTTTCAATCCCACAGTGATTTAGATGCCGTGGTCCGCCCCCAACCGCAAGGGCCGGATTGCAGGCTTCAATAGAATGCGGAGGGGCTTCGCCAACCGGCGAGTCGCGGTCGCAACGTTTCGGGTCGCGAATCCGTCGGTGGCCTCCGGGCGGGTTCGTGTCCGCGGACCCGAGTCGTTCCGGCGCCCCCGGCTTTCGCCCACGCGCGCGGTCGGGTAGTATTGCGATCGTGAAACCGGAACAAATCGCCCATGTGGTTTGGCACGCGCAGCCGAAGACGGAGGTTGTGGCGACGCTGGAGACCGGCGACGGGGGGCTGAGCGACGCCGAGGCGGAGCGGTGTCGCTGGCGATCGGCGAACTCACCGACGCCTGTTCATCTTCGCGGTGCTGCAGATCAACGCGGTGATCGGCACCGTCCATAAGTGGCGGGCGGAAACCAGCGCCGAGGCGCTGCAGGAAACCGCCCGCAGCGCTGTCGGGCTGGCCCGCGACACGTCTCTTGCGAGCTTGCCTACCCGGAAATTTCAGTTCCCGGGCGGGGGTAGCGTCGTGAGGTCACATGAGTAGGCGTACTTGTGCGGAACCGCCGACACACTGCACTTGGGGTTGGGGTCGCCAGACTTGAGCCCCGCCATGGCGTCGGTACAGGTCTCTGCAGCCGACAGGCGGCGCACAACACCAGGGTCTGTGTTTTCACTGGCCTCGAACGCGAAATTCTTCTTCCCACGATCTCGCCTCGAGGATCCGTTGCGCTCGCCCGGCATAAGACAGCTAACGTGAACAACGGCCGTCGGCTCCGCCGCTGTCTGTGCCTGTGCCACACCGACGGGCAGCCCAACAGCCATGACAGCTGCTATCGCAACGTACTTAATCGATCCACTCAGATACTGGTTCATTATTTTGCCTCCAAGCCTTTGGGGTGATCTTTGTCTTTTCGTTGAATGATCGCCCTGGTCGCCGAATGACCCCCTAGTAGAATTCCCCAGACACCCAAGAACTATCATGGTTTCACCGTTTGTTCAACGCGGAAAATGATTCTGCAACGCAATCGCATTCCCAGCCACGACACGTTCCGCCGCTGTTCGGCCTGCTCGACCCGGTGGCCTTCCACGGGTGATACGAGTTGCTTCACTATAATTACCATAAAAAGTTATTTCTGGAGCAAAGGCATAGGTTAAACCAGCTGCCGG